>CAZZZR010000020.1:10004-17758 GCA_964658605.1 uncultured Caulobacter sp.
CGACCTTCAGCTCGGCGACGAGGCCAAGCTTGCATTCCGCGGCGGGGGACGGCCGCGCGGCCGCAAGGGCGGCGACGGCCGTGAAGATCCCGATCCAACCCCGACAAGCCATCTCCACCCCCGCCGCCGCGTGATGTCAGTCACGCTCAGCGGGGCCGCGTCCGTCAAGATCGGGCCGCCGCGTCCTTCAGGCGCTTGACCAGTTGCACGAAGGCGTTGGAGCGCGAGGCGCTGGTGGCGCCGGCGAAGCCCAGGCGGCGGAAGGCGTCCTCGGCGTCGAAGGCGCGCACGTCCGCGGCGGGGGCGCCGTTCAGCACCCGATCGAGGATGGCGATGAAACCGCGGGTGGTCTTGGCCTCGCTGTCGCCCGTGAAGCGCACGGCGGACGCGTCCGCCTCCTCCACCACCAGGTGCGTCACGGCGGTGCAGCCCGGCACGCGGTTCGCGTCGGTGCGGTAGGCGTCAGGCATCGGCGGCAACGCCTTGGCGAGGTCGAACAGGTGCAGGAACCGCGCGTCGGGGTCGCCGAGATCGGCCACCACCTCGAAATCATCCACGAGTTCGGCGAGGCGGGCTTCGGCGGCGGGGCTCATGGCCGCCAGATAGGCCGGGGCGTCGCCCGGCTCAACGGCGCCGCGGTTCAGGCCTCGGCCGCCGCGAGCCGCACGACCGCCACCGTGCCCTCTCCGGGGACCGAGTGCAGCCGCAGCCGCCCGCCCATGGCGTGGACCAGGAGGCGCGCCCGAGGGAGGCCTAGGCCCGCGCCCTCGAACCGACGCACCAGCGCGCTCTCGCCCTGCTCGAAGGGGCGCATCAGGCGCGGGATCTGGACCGGGTCCATGCCCTCGCCGTGGTCGCAGACCTCGATCATCACCTGCGTCTCCAGCCGCCGCAGGCGCACCAGCACCCGGCCGCCCTCGGGCGAGAAGGCGACCGCGTTGTCCAAGAGGGCGCCCAGGACGGTGGCGAGCGCCCGCCGGTCGCAGATCGCCCGGTCGACGGCAGGCCCGGCCTCGACCTCCAGCCGCAGCGCCTTCGGCGCCGCGTCGGCCGCGGCGCGTCCCAGCGCCTCGTCCACGACCTCGCGCACCGGCTCCGGGGCGAGGTCGAGGTCCATGGCTCCGGCCTCCAGCCGGGCGATGTCGACGATCTGGTTGACCAGGGCCAAGAGGCGCAGGCCGCTGTCGCGCACGGTCTCGGCGTGCTCGACGTAGCGGGCGTCCGCGATCGGGCCGTGCAGTTCGCGGGCGATGATCTCGCTGAAGCCGATGATGGCGTTCAGGGGCGTGCGCAGCTCATGGCTGACGGTGCGCAGGAAGCTGCGCCGCTCGTCGTCCTGCGCCAGCCGACGCAGGTCGCGCGGCGCGGGGTGCGCCATCGCCGGGGACCGGCGCGCTGCGGCGGAGTCGTCGGCCATGGGGCGCCCTGCCCGCGGCGGACCTTCCGCGCGGTTCTTCTCCGCCATCTATCCACAGTGGGCTTACCATCACGTTGCAACCGCAAGGTCGCAACGGTTCAGCGCGGGCCGGCGACGACCGCGTCGTCGTGGAGGCGCGCGATCTCGGCCTCCCCGTAGCCGATCTCGCCCAGGATCTCGTCGGTGTTCTCGCCGAGGCTGGGCGCCCGCGAGGGCGGGATGCGCTCCACGTCGGAGAAGGCGATCGGATTGCCCGGCGTGAGGTAGGCGCCGATGCCCGGATGGTCGAGCATCGAAAACATCGGGTTGTCTGTGGAGAGGTCCGGGTCCTGCTCGATCGCCTCGCGGAAGCTGCGGTAGCGGGCCCAGGTGACGCTGGCGCGGTCGAACGCGTCGGCGAAGTCCTCGACCCGGCGCGCGTCGAAGAAGGGCTTGAGCGCCTCGGTGATCGCGTGGCGATGCAGGTAGCGCTCGCCCTCCCGCCTGAGGTCGACGCCCAGCCGCGCGGCCAGGGCGTCCATGGCGCCTTGCGTGTCGGTGGCGGCCTTCAGGTTGTCCCACTGGCGCAGGGTCAGCGCGACCACGATCACCCGGCCGCCGCCCTTGCAGAGGAAGTCCTGCGCGTAGGCGCCGTAGAGGGCGTTGCCCACCTTGGGGCGGTCGACGCCGTTGACCGTGACCTCGCCGATGATCCCGAGGTTGCCGAGCATGGCCAGCGCCATGTCCTTCAGCGCCAGCTCCACCACCTGGCCGCGGCCGGTCAGGCGGCGGTGGCGCTCGGCCGCCAGGATGCCCAGCGCCGCCTGCTGGCCGGTCATGCAGTCCCACGCCGGCAAGGTGTGGCCCACCGGCTCGGCCGAGCCCTCCGGCCCGGTGGCGGTGGGGAAGCCCACGGCGGGGTTGACCGTGTAGTCGACCTGCGGGCGGCCCTTCCGGTCGCCCGTGACCGACATCATGATCAAATCCTCGCGGTGCTTCTTCAGCGAGTCGTAGTCCATCCAGCCGCGCACGCGCAGGTTGGTCAGGAAGATGCCCTTGCCCTCGCCCGGCTCGCAGATCAGCCGGGTGATGATCTCCTGGCCGCGGGGGCTGGTCATGTCGACGGCGAGGCTGCGCTTGCCCTTGTTCAGCCCCGCCCAGAACAGGCTGCGGCCGGTGTCCGTCACCGGCCAGCGGGCGTGGTCGAGCCCGCCCTTGATCCGGTCGAAGCGGATCACATCTGCGCCCATCTGGGCCAGCGTCATGCCCGCCAAGGGCGCCGCGACGAAGGCCGAGCCCTCGACGATGCGCAGCCCCTCCAGGATCTTGACCATCGCTTACCGCCCTTCGTTCTTCTTATGGTCGCTAGGTCGGCGCCGGCTCCGCGCCGGCGACGGTCATTGCGGCCTCCAGTCGAGCGTGGCCTGCATGCCGACCGCGCCCTCCCCGTTCGCCGTATAGAGGTCGAGCCCGTCGGCTCCCTCCCGCGGCCGACCGTTGACGCTGACGGCGTCAAAGTCGAACAGCGGACGCATGCCACGGAAGGCGAAGGCGGAAGGTTCGCGCCCGCTCGCACGGCGCAGGGCGGCGTCGAACAGCAGCACGGCCTGGAGCGGCCCGTGCACGACGAGCCCCGGATAGCGCTCCACATCGGTCGCGTAGGAGCGGTCGTAGTGGATGCGGTGGCCGTTGAAGGTCAGGGCCGAGAAGCGGAACAGCGTCACCGGATCCACGGCCGCCCGCTCGCTCCAGTCGCAGGGCGGCAACGGCGTCGGCGCAGGGGGCGAGAAGCGCTCGGGAATGTCGAGGTAGACGATGTCCTGCTCCTCCTCCATCGCCAGGCGCCCGCCCGCGGCGACGGCGTGGCGGACGGTGACGAACACCATCGGGCCGGTCTTGCCCGCCTTTTCAGCCACCCTGGCGATGGTGGACGTGCGCTCGACCGCGTCACCGATGCGGATCGGAGCGTGGAAGGCGCAACGGCTCCCCGCCCACATCCGCCGGGCCAGCTCCACGGGCGGCAGGAACCCGCCGCGCCTGGGGTGCCCGTCCTGCCCGATCCCGGAGGCAGGGACCAGCGGCAGGAGGTAGAGCCAGATCCAGAGCGCCGGGATCGGATCGCCCGGGCCGAGGCCGGCGAGGTCCGCGCGGTCCAGCGTCGCCGCCAGCGCCCGGGCGGGCGTCGGCGAGACGACGTCGCGGCGCGTCTCCGTCCGGTCCACCCAGGCCGACCAGTGCGACTCCGACACGTCGATGTTCTCCCCCCGCGGACGGAGGGGAGGCTAGGCCGCAGGATCGGCCGGGGGAAGGGGGCGTCGCGGCGTGGTGGGTTGGCTGGGGGTCGAACCCAGGACCGTTCGATTAAAAGTCGAATGCTCTACCACTGAGCTACCAACCCGGCGCACGCGGCGACGAGAGGCCCCTCTAGCGGCTCGGCGGCCCCGGCTCAACGCCGCAGGCGTGCGGAACCCGTCGTCAGGCGCGGGCCATCATGGCGACGAGCAGCACGGCCGACAGCGCCACCAGGCCCACGACGCGCCAGTCGATCCCGCCCCGCCCGCGCCGGGTCGGCGCCAGCCCGTGGCCGATGGACTGCACGGGCGAGCGGCGGCGGCCGCTCATCCGGAAGGCCTCGGTGCCGACGATGTGGTGGACGCTCATGGAAGGCCGCTCCGTGCTGGAACGACGATGCGGCCGGCGCGCTGAACCGAGTGTTAACCGCCTCGGCTTCCTCGGCTTTCGGCGGCTCAGCACTCGATTGCGTTCACCGCGAGGCCGCCGAGCGAGGTCTCCTTGTAGATCTCCTTCATGTCCTCGCCGGTGCGTTTCATGGTGGCGATCACCTTGTCGAGGCTGACGGAGTGCTGGCCGTCGCCCAGGAGCGCCAGGCGGGCGGCGTCGATCGCCTTGATCGCGCCCATGGCGTTGCGCTCGATGCAGGGGATCTGGACGAGGCCGCCGATCGGGTCGCAGGTCAGGCCCAGGTTGTGCTCCATGCCGATCTCGGCGGCGTTCTCCACCTGGGCGTTGGTCCCGCCCATGGCCGCGCACAGCCCCGCCGCCGCCATGGAACAGGCGACTCCCACCTCCCCCTGGCACCCGACCTCCGCGCCCGAGATCGAGGCATTGCGCTTGTAGAGCGCGCCGATGGCGGCGGCGGTGAGGAGGAAGGCGCGGCGGGTCGCGGCCGAGCCGTTGTAGAAGCGGTCGTGGAAGCGCAGCACCGCGGGCACGATCCCCGCCGCGCCGTTGGTGGGCGCGGTGACGACGCGGCCGCCCGCGGCGTTCTCCTCGTTCACCGCAAGCGCCCACAGATTCACCCAGTCCATGGCGGCGAGGGGGTCGACCACCTGCCGCTCGGCCCGGTCGCGCAGGCTCTCGCGCACCCGCTTGGCGCGGCGCTTCACGTTCAGGCCGCCGGGCAGCACGCCGTCGGTGCGGACGCCGCGATCGATACAGGCCTCCATGGCGTCGAAGATCGCATCGAGCCCGGCCTCGACCTCGGCGCGGGGGCGGAGCGCCAGCTCGTTTTCCAGCATCAGACCGGCCAGCGTCAGCCGCGCCGCGTCGGCGCGGGAGACGAGTTCGGCGCCGGAGGCGAACGGGTGCGGCGGCTCGGGCCCGAGGTCGTCTCGGCCGGGGCGGACGTTGCGTTCGATCTCCTCCTCGTCGAGCACGAAGCCGCCGCCGGTAGAGTAATAGACGCGGGATTGGAGCGACGCCTGCGCCCCGTCGAAGGCGGTGAAGCGCAGCGCGTTGGGATGGCGCGGCAGCCGGGTGAAGCCCTCCCATACGAGGTCGCGCGCCGGGTCGAAGCCGATCGTCGGGCCGTCCCCGCCCAGCGCCAGTGCGTGCGAGCCGCCCAGCGCCTCCAGCGCCGCATCGCCCGCGTCCGGGTCGAGGGTGGCGGGCGCGAACCCCATCAGCCCCAGCATCACCGCCCGGTCGGTGGCGTGGCCGCGGCCGGTCAGCGCCAGCGAGCTGTAGAGGACGACCTGCACCCTTGAGACGCGCGCCAGACATCCCGCTTCCGCGAGCGCCGCCAGCCACCGCCCGGCGGCGGTCATCGGCCCCATGGTGTGCGAAGAGGACGGACCGACGCCCAGCTTGAACAGGTCGAACACGCCGAAAGCCATGCGGCGGTGTAGCCGCGCGTCGCCGTCGGGTCACGGGGCTGGCGGGCGCCTGCGGAGCCGCTAAGGTCGCCGCTTCGCCTGGGGACCATGATGCGCCGTTCGATTCTCGCCGCCGGAGCCTGCGCGCTCGCCGTCGCCGCACCTGCGGGCCTGCTGTGGGCGCAGGGGCAGACGCCTCAGCCCAAGCCGGAGGCCGCCGCGCTCCGCGAACCCGGAGCCGTGCTGGGCTTCACCGCCGCCCACGCCGCCGCCGAACGCGCGACGGAGGCGCGCTTCGACGCCCTGATCGACCCGAAGGAGATGGCGGGCTGGCTGGAGCGGATGGCGTCGAAGCCGAACCAGGTCGGCTCGCCCCACGATCGCGAGAACGCCGAATGGCAGCTCGCCATGTTCAGGAGCTGGGGCTGGGACGCGCGAATCGAGACGTTCGAGGTGCTCTATCCCACGCCCTTGTCGGAGAGCCTCGAGCTGCTGGGCCCGACCCCCTACAAGGCCAAGCTGCACGAGCCGGCGATCGCCTCGGACCCGGCCACCAGCGAGCCTGGCCAGCTGCCGCCCTACGTGGCCTACCAGGGCGACGGGGACGTCACGGGGGAGCTGGTCTACGCCAACTACGGCATGCCCGACGACTACAAGGCCCTGGCGCGACAGGGCGTCGACGTGAAGGGCCGGATCGTGATCGCCCGCTACGGCGGCGGCTGGCGGGGGCTGAAGCCCAAGCTCGCGCAGGAGCACGGCGCGATCGGCTGCCTGATCTACAGCGACCCCGCCGACGACGGCTACGCCACCGCCGACGTCTATCCTCGGGGCGGACAGCGACCGCCGGATGGGGTGCAGCGCGGCTCGGTGCAGGACATGACCACCTACCCGGGCGACCCGCTGACGCCCGGCGTCGGCGCAACCAAGGACGCCAAGCGGCTGACGCGCGAGACGGCCAGGACCATCCTGAAGATCCCCACCCTGCCGATCTCCTACGGCGACGCCCAGCCATTGCTGGCGGCGCTGGGCGGCGACGTGGTCCCACCCAACCAGCGGGGGGCCCTGCCGATCACCTACCGTCCGGGCCCCGGCCCGGCGCGCGTGCACCTCGCGGTGAAGTCCGAGTGGTCGCTGAAGACGATCTACGACGTGATTGCGGTGATGAAGGGGAGCACCGAGCCCGACCGGTGGGTGATCCGCGGCAACCACCATGACGGCTGGGTGTTCGGCGCCTCCGATCCCCTGTCGGGTCAGGTGGCGCTGATGGCGGAGGCCAAGGCGATCGGCGGGCTCGCCAAACAGGGCTGGCGGCCCAAGCGCACGCTCGTCTACGCCAGCTGGGATGCGGAGGAGCCGGGGCTGATCGGCTCTACCGAGTGGGCGGAGACCCACGCCGAGGAGCTGCAGGCCAAGGCGGTCGCCTACGTCAACAGCGACGAGAACGAGCGGGGCTTCCTGTCCGTGGGCGGCTCGGGCGCCCTGCAGCGGTTCGTGGGCGAGGCAGCCGCCGACGTGGCCGACCCGCAAACGAAGGTCTCGGTGCGCGAGCGCCAGCAGGCGAAGATCCGCGCCGAGGCGGCCGGCGGGAACGCGCGCATGAAGCGGCTCGCCCAGGCGATCGGCCCGGGCGGCGACACGCCGCTGGAGGCGCTGGGCTCCGGCTCGGACTACTCCAGCTTCCTGCAGCACCTGGGGATCGCGACGCTGGACGTCGGCTTCGGGGGCGAGGGGGAGGACGGGGGGGTCTACCACTCGGCCTACGACAGCTACGTCCACTACGCGCGCTTCGGCGACCCCGGGGAAGCCTACGGCGCCGCGCTGGCCAAGGTGGTCGGGCGCATGACGATGCGGCTGGCCGACGCGGACGTGGCGCCCATGCGCTTCACCGCCACGGCCGCCCACGTCGCGGGCTGGGTCGACGAACTGGGAGCGCTCGCCAAGGACCTGCGGGAGAAGAACGGGGAGACGAACCGCCTGATCGACTCCGGCGCCTGGACGCTCGCCGCCGACCCGCTGACGCACGCGCGACCGCCGGCACGCGAGCCGGTCCCGCCGACGTTCGACTTCGCTCCCTTGGAGAAGGCCGCGGCGCGGCTGAAGGCGAGCGCCGCCGCCTATGACCGCGCCGCGGCGGGCGCCGACGCGCTTCCCGCGGCGCGGCTGGCGGCCTTGAACGCGCGGCTGGCCAGGCAGGAGCAGGCGTTCCTCGATCCGGGCGGCCTTCCCGGAGGGCGATCCTGGTA
>CAZZZR010000021.1:0-17695 GCA_964658605.1 uncultured Caulobacter sp.
CCGCCTACTGAGCCGCAGCCGCCGCGCCTTGCGCGGCCGGGGCGGCGGACGCTATCCGAGGGGCATGGCCCCTCCCGCCCCCGTCGCGGCCGACTTCCGCCGGCGTCCGCTGATCGCGCCTTCCATCCTGTCCGCCGACTTCGCGCGGCTGGGTGAAGAGGTGCGCGCGATCGAAGCGGCCGGCGCGGACTGGATCCACGTCGACGTGATGGACGGCCACTTCGTGCCCAACATCAGCTTCGGCCCGGCGGTGATGAAGGCGGTTCGGCCGGTCACGGCCCTACCGTTCGACGTGCACCTGATGATCTCGCCCGCCGACCCTTACCTCGAGGCCTTCCGCGAGGCGGGGGCGGACCGGATGAGCGTCCACCCGGAGGCCGGCCCGCACCTCGACCGCACCTGCCGCCGCATACGGGAGCTGGGGGCGAAGGCGGGCGTGGTGTTCAACCCCTCCACCCCGCCCGAGACGGTGGCGTTCATGCTGGACGACGTCGACCTTCTCCTCGTGATGTCGGTCAATCCCGGCTTCGGCGGGCAGAGCTTCCTCTCCTCCCAGTTGCGCAAGGTGGAGCGGTTGCGGGGCATGGTCGACCGGGCGGGGCTGGACATCCTGATCGAGGTGGACGGCGGGGTGAACGCCGCGACCGCACGGCGGTGCGTCGAGGCCGGAGCCGACGTGCTCGTGGCGGGGAGCGCCGCCTTTGCGGGCGGCCCGGCGAACTACGCCGCCAACATCGCCGCGCTGAAGGGCGAGCTCCCGGCGATGGCCCCACCCCTCGCCCGACCGGCCTGAGCCCGCGCCGGTGGCGACCTCGCCCGGTACGGGGCCCGGTGCAGCGGCGGCGTCCCGCGCGACCCCACCGCGCTGGCTGGAGGCCGCCGCCCGCGCCTTCGGTAGCCGGCTGGCGCACGAGTGGCGCGGCACGCCGATGCACGAGGCGTCGCTCGCCTGGCCCCGCGCCACGGGCCTCGCCGCCCGCCCGCGCGACTTCCGACCCCCCGATCCCGCGCTGGGGACCGCGGTGCGCGCCGGCCGTTTCGACCTGGCCGGGGCGACGCTCGACGTCGGACCCGGCGGCGATCCCTGGGACCGGCCGAGCCCGTCGCGCCAGTTCGCCGTCCAGCTGCACCGCTTCGCCTGGCTGCCGGCCCTGCTGGCGTCCGGGGTCGAGGGCGGCTGGGAGGCGCTGCGGCTGACCCTGGCCTGGCGCGCGCTGTTCGACCGCCCCTCCCCCTTCGCCTGGGGGGCGGACACGCTGGAGCGCCGCGTCTACAACCTCGCCTGCGGGATCTCGGGGCTCGCGGCGCCCGCCTCCGACCGGGAGGCCGAAGCGCTGGCGCAGGCCTTGGCGCGGCAGGCGCGGCACCTCCTGGCGCTCGATCCCGGCCCGGCCCGACGCGCGGAGCGGCTGGCGGCGGTCGCCGTGGCGGGCTGCGCCCTGGCGGGAGCGGCGGGCGAGCGGCTGCTCGGCAAGGCGCTGCCCCGTCTGAACGCCGCGCTGGGGGCCGCCGTGCTGCCCGACGGCGGTCTGCGCACCCGCTCGCCCGAGCAGGGGCTGGAGCTGTGGTTCGACCTCGCCACCCTGGACGACGCCCTGCTGCAGCGGGGCCGCGAGACGCCTGCGGCGCTGGCGGGCGCGATGGACCGGCTGGCCGGCGCCGTCCGCTTCTTCACCCTGCCGGACGGACGGCTCGCCGCCTTCAACGGCGGCGGGGCCGCGACGCTGGCGCGCGTGGGGGCGGCGCGGCCGGAACACCTCGCGCCCACCGCGGCCAGCCCCTACGCCGCCGCGCCCCACGCCGCGTACCAGCGGCTGGAGGGCGAGAGCCTCGTCGTGATGGTCGACGCGGGGGCCGCGCCCGCAGATGGCTGGAGCGTCGCCGCCTGCGCCCAGCCTCTGGGCCTGGAGATCGCCGCGGACGGCGAGCGGCTGGTGTGCTCCGGAGGCTGGACACCCGACGTCGCCGCGCCCGCCGGCCTGCGCCTGACGGCGGCGGGTTCCACCCTGACGCGCGGCGACGGCTCGGCGGGACGCCCCCTGACCGGCTTCGCCGCCCGGGCGCTCGGCCCCCGGCTGGAGGGCGCGGTGCGGGCCGTCGCGGTCAAGCGGGAGACGGTGGGCGAGGGCGTGTGGCTGGAGCTGTCGCACGAGGGCTGGGGGGCGGGCGTGGTCCACGACCGCCGGCTGTACCTTGACGCGCGGGCCGACGAGTTGCGGGGCGAGGACCGGCTGGCGGGCGGGGGGCCGGCGAACGACGTCGCCGTGCGCTTCCACCTGCCGCCGGACGTGCGGGCCAGCCTGGCGCGCGACGGCAGGAGCGTGCTGCTGCGCGGCCCCTCGGACCGCGGCTGGTGGCTGCGCAACGACGCGGCCGCGGTGGTCGTCGAGCCCGACCTGCATGTGGAGGGCGGGGTGGCGCGCCGGTCGCTGGCGGTGACGATGACGCCCGCGGCCACGGCGGACGGCGCGCGTCTGCGCTGGAAGCTCGGTCCCGTCGATCCCCCGCGGCCACGGCCGCGTCCCCCGACGCCGCCCGCGCCCACGCTCGAGCCCGCGCCTTGAGCCTCGCAGGTTCGCGCCGGCCCGCCCTCAAGCGATGGGGGGCCTGGGTCCACGACGTCCTTTGGGCCGCGGCCGTGATGGCCGGCTGCCTCGCCGTCCGCTACCACTTCGAGCACAAGCCCCTGCCGCCCGGGCTCCTGATGCGCTGGACGGCCGTGTTCGCAGGCGTCTGCGCCGCCGTCTTCCCGCTCATGCGGCTGGAGCGAGGCGTGTGGCGGTTCACGGCGCTGAACGACATCGCGCGCATCGCCACCGCGGTGGGCGCGGCGCTGCTGGTCACCCTGCCGCTGATGTTCTGGATCGACCGGCTGGCGGACTTTCCCCGGTCAGCCCTGCCGATGGTGTTCCTGGCGCTGGTCGCCGGACTGTCGCTGGGGCGGGGGATCGCGCGGGCGCATGCGCAGGGGGACCTCGCCGCGCTCCTGCGGCTGGAGGACCGCAGCCGCCCCGCAGCCGTGATCGTCGGCTCGCCCGCCGCCGCCGCCGCCTACCTCGCCGCCGCCCGCCGCCGGCCGGACAGGGGCCTGCGGATCGCGGGCATCGTCACCACCGACGCGGTCGCCGAGGCGGGGCGCACCATCGGGGGGGCGGAGCTGAAGGGCGGACTGCCTCGCCTCGCCTCGATCCTCAAGGCGCTGGCCGCCGCGGAGGGTCCGCCGCCGCAGGTGCTGGTGGCCGAGCCGCGTCCGGGTCGCGCCCTCCTCGACACGGTCGTGGCCGCGGCCGCTGAGGTCGGCGCGCGGGTGAGCCGGGTGCGCGCCTCGGGCGGGGGCGCGGACCTGGCCGCAGTGCAGGCGGCCGACCTCCTGGACCGCCCGCCTCGGATGCTCGACGCCGCCCGGGCCCGCGCCCTGGTCGAAGGCCGCCGCGTGCTGGTCACGGGCGCCGGCGGCACCATCGGGAGCGAGCTGACCCGACAGGTGCTGGCGCTGGCGCCCGAGAGCCTGACGCTGGTCGACGCCTCGGAGTTCAACCTCTACGCGCTCGACGCCGAGCTCCGCGGATCGCACCCCACGGGGCGCTGGACGGCCGTCCTCGCGGACGTGCGAGACGCCGCCCGAATGGCGCAGGTGTTCGCCGACGCCCGCCCGCAGGTCGTGCTGCACGCCGCCGCCCTGAAGCACGTGCCGCTGATGGAGCAGAACCCCACCGAAGCGGTGCGCACCAACGTCGGCGGCGCGCTGACCACGGCGCGGCTGGCGCGCGAGCACGCCGACGTCTTCGTCTTCATCTCCACCGACAAGGCCGTGAACCCGACCAACGTCATGGGCGCCACCAAGCGCGCGGCCGAGCGGGTGGTGCGGGCCGTGGCCAAGGACTCGCCCATGCGCGCGGCGGTGGTCCGGTTCGGGAACGTGCTGGGATCGACGGGCTCGGTCGCCCCCCTGTTCGAGCGCCAGATCGCCGAGGGCGGCCCGCTGACGGTGACGCACCGGGACATGGTGCGCTTCTTCATGACGGTGCAGGAGGCCGCGAGCCTGGTGCTGCAGGCCGCGGCCCTACCGGGCGGCGGGGAGGCCCAAGGGGAGGACCGCGTCTATGTGCTCGACATGGGCGAGCCGGTGCGGATCGACGACCTCGCCCGCCAGATGATCCGCTTGCACGGCCTGCGCCCGGACACGGACATCGCCATCGCCTATACGGGCCTGCGCCCGGGCGAGAAGCTCTACGAGGAGATCTTCTACGCCGACGAAGACGTGCGCGAGACCGGCGCCGACGGCGTGCTGGCGGCGGTGGATGCGGCGGGCAATTGGGCGGAGCTGGAGGGGCCGGTGCGCGCTCTGCTCGCGGCGGCGGAGGCCCAGGAGGAAGCGGCGACGCTGGAGCGGCTCGCCTCCCTGGTGCCGGCGTTCACCCGCGGCGCCGCCTAGGCCCACATCTCCATGGCAAAGCCGCGGCGATCGCGCGGCGGCGCCTCGGGCACGCGCATTGCGACTCCGCGGGCATGACGCCAAGCGGTCCAAGCCGCGACGGACGCGTCGTCCCCGGCATCCTTCTTCCGCGTGCGTGCGTCAGCTTCGGTCGCAGGCTACAGCATCGACGGGATCACCCGGTCGGGCGGCTTGTGGCCGTCCATGAAGGTCTTGATGTTGATGATGACCTTCTCGCCCATGTCGATGCGGGCCTCGACCGTGGCCGAGCCCATGTGGGGCAGGAGCACCACGTTGGGCAGCTTGAGCAGCTTGGGGTTCACCGCCGGCTCGTTCTCGTAGACGTCCAGCCCCGCGCCCGCGAGTTCGCCCCGGGCCAGCATGTTGGCGAGCGCGGTCTCGTCCACCACCTCGCCCCGGGCGGTGTTCACCAGGATGGCGTCGCGGCGGAGCAGCTTCAGCCGCCGCGCTGACAGCAGGTGGAAGGTGGCGGGCGTATGCGGGCAGTTGACGCTCACGATGTCCATCCGGGCCAGCATCTGGTCCAGGCTCTCGTAGTAGGTCGCCTCCAGCTCCATCTCGCGCTTCTTCGAGACGGGCTTCCGGTTGTGGTAGCTGACTTCCAGCCCGAAGGCGCGGGCCCTACGGGCGACGGCAGAGCCGATCCGGCCCATGCCCACGATGCCCAGCCGCTTGCCCCAGATGCGCCGGCCCATCATCCAGGTCGGGCTCCAGCCGTGAAAGCCGCCGGACTGGACCACGTTGGCGCCTTCGACCAGGCGGCGGGCGGAGGCCAGGATCAGCGCCATGGTCATGTCGGCGGTGTCCTCGGTGAGGACGCCGGGCGTGTTGGTGACGGTGATGCCGCGATTGTTGGCGGCGGCCACGTCGATGTTGTCCACGCCCGCGCCGAACTGCGCGATCAGCTTCAGCTGCGGCCCGGCCTTGGCGAGCAGGCGCGCGTCGAGCCGGTCGGTCACGGTGGGCACCAGCACGTCGGCCTGCGCCAGGGCGTCGCCCAGCGTCTGCGCGTCCAAGGCGGCGTCCGCGGCGTTCAGCTGGACGTCGAACAGCTCCCGCATCCGACTCTCGACGGGATCGGGCAGCTTGCGTGTGACCACGACTTTCGGCTTGGTGGCGGCCATGATCCTGACGGGAGGAGGGCGCGCGGTCGCGCCGGGGCTTAGGCTCTCTAGCAGTGCGGCCCGCGTGGGCCAAGGATGGGGCGCCGGAGTCGCCGCCGCCCTGCTCCTCGCCGCCCCCGCGGGGGCGGCCCCGGCCGCGCCGGCCTCCGCGCAGGCCGCCCGCGAGACGCCGTCCGGACAGCCCGTGCCGCGCTACGTGGCCACCAAGTTCGCGGCCGTGAATGCGCGGGGCGGCCCGGGAGACGACTTCCGCCTGCTGTGGACCTACCGCGCGCGCGGCCTGCCGCTGCAGGTGATCGCGGAGACGTCCGACTGGCGGCGCGTGTGCGATCCCGACGGGAGCGTGGCCTGGGTCCACCGCCGCACGGTGGCGGAGACCCGCTCGGTGCTGCGCACCGCCGCCCGTCCGCTCCCCATTCGCAGCCGGCCGAGCGTGGCCGCCCCCGCCCCCGCCATCCTGGCCGGCCGCTCGATCGCCGCGCTGAAGGGCTGCGACAAGGGCTGGTGCCGGATCTCGGTCGACAAGGCGCAGGGCTGGGTGCGGCAGGGCGAGGTGTGGGGAACCGACGAGGCGCCGCAGTGCCGGGTGGCGGCCGACCCCGGCACGCCGCCGGCGAGGCGTTGAGGCGCAGGGCCCCCTCGTGTAACCGCTACGTCGGCCGTGCGTTACGGCCTTGAAGGATAGCGGTCGGACCTAGATGCACGGACAGAAGTCGAGCTACGACCGGGACGACCTCCTCGCCTGCGCCAGGGGCGAGATGTTCGGCCCCGGCAACGCGCAGCTGCCCGCGCCGCCCATGCTGATGATGGACCGCATCGTCTCGATCACCGCAGACGGCGGCAGGTACGGCAAGGGCTTCATCCACGCCGAGCTGGAGATCGACCCGAGCCTCTGGTTCTTCCAGTGCCACTTCCTCGGAGACCCCGTCATGCCCGGCAGCCTGGGCGTGGACGCGCTGTGGCAGCTCGTCGGCTTCTTCCTGGGCTGGTCGGGCGCGCCGGGCCGCGGGCGGGCGCTCGGCGCCGGGGAGGTGAAGTTCCGCGGCCAGGTGCGGCCGACGGTGAAGCGCATCACCTACAAGATCGACATGAAGCGCGTGATCATGCGCCGGCTGATCCTGGGGATCGGCGACGGCACGCTGCAAGCCGACGACCAGGTCATCTACACCACCAAGGACCTGAAGGTCGGGCTGTTCAACCCCGAGGCTCTGCAGGGCGTCGGGATCGGGTCCGACGCGGAGGCTTGATCCCATGCGGCGTGCGGCGATCACCGGCATCGGCATCGTCTCCT
This sequence comes from uncultured Caulobacter sp., assembly GCA_964658605.1. Classification (GTDB taxonomy): domain Bacteria; phylum Pseudomonadota; class Alphaproteobacteria; order Caulobacterales; family Caulobacteraceae; genus JASLDZ01. The sequence continues at coordinate 6,872 of CAZZZR010000021.1, forward strand.
CCATCGGCGTCGGGCCGCAGGAGGTCGCGGCCTCCCTGCGCGCGGCGAAGTCGGGCGTGGTGTTCGCGCCTGAGTATGCGGAGCTGGGCTTCCGCTGCCAGGTGCACGCGCCGGTGCAGACCGGCGGACAGCCGTTCGACTGGACCTCGCAGGTGGACCGCCGCGCCGCCCGCTTCCTCTCGCCCGGCCTGGCCTATGCGCACGTCGCGATGGAGCAGGCCGTCGCCGATTCCGGCCTCACGGACGCCGAAGTCAGCGACGAGATGACCGGCCTGATCGTGGGCGCGGGCGGCCCGTCCACCTCCACCATCGTCGCCAGCGCCGAGACCGCCAGGACGCGCGGCGTCAAGCGGATCGGCCCGTTCGCGGTGCCCAAGGCCATGTGCTCCGGCCCTTCGGCAGCGTTGGCCACCTGGTTCGAGATCAAGGGGATCAACTATTCGATCTCGTCGGCCTGCACGACCGGCCTGCACTGCATCGGCGCCGCCGCCGAGCAGATCGCCATGGGCAAGCAGGACGTGGTGTTCGCCGGCGGCTGCGAGGAGCTGGACTGGACGCTGAGCGACCTGTTCGACGCCATGGGCGCCATGTCGTCGAGCTACAACGACCGGCCGCAGGTAGCCTCCCGCGCCTACGACAAGGATCGCGACGGCTTCGTCATCGCGGGCGGCGCGGGGATCGTGGTGGTGGAGGAGCTGGAGCACGCCAAGGCCCGCGGCGCGACCATCCATGCGGAGATCGTGGGCTACGCCGCCAACTCGGACGGCTTCGACATGGTCGCCCCGTCCGGCGAGGGCGCGGCGCGGTGCATGCGGCTGGCGATGCGCCAGGCAGGGAACCGGCGGATCGACTACCTGAACCCGCACGGCACCTCTACGCCCGTCGGCGACTCACGGGAGATGCAGGCGGTGCGCGAGGTGTTCGGCGACGACGCGCCCCTGATCTCGTCCACCAAGTCGCTCACCGGCCACAGCCTGGGCGCCGCCGGCGCGCAGGAGGCGATCTATTCCCTCCTGATGATGCGCGAGAACTTCGCCGCGCAGAGCGCCAACATCGAGACGCTGGACCCCGAGTTTGAGGGCCTGCCCATCCTGCGCGAACGCCGCGACGACGCGAACCTCCAGACCGTCATGTCCAACAGCTTCGGCTTCGGCGGCACCAACGGTTGCCTGATCCTGGGCCGCCCGGACTGAAGGCGGCGGCGCGTCGTCAGTCGGCGCGCAGTTCGCGGAAGGCGTGCGCGAGGGCGCTCTCGCTCAAGGGCTTGCGCAGCACCCGGGCGCGGTCGCAGGGGGATGCGCAATCCTCGGGCGTGGCGGTGATGAAGATCACGGCCTGGGGCCCATGCCGCGCCTCGATCAGGGCCACCGCGCTGGCGCCGCTGCCTTCCCTGAGCACGATGTCGGCGGTGATGACGTCGGGCCGGTGCGCGGCGGCGGCCGCGATGGCCTCCTCCTCGGTGTCGGCGAAGGCGAAGGAGGTCGCGCCCACCGCGGACAGGATGCCCTCGATGTCCAGCGCGATCAGGGGCTCGTCTTCGATGATCAGCACGTGGCACATGGCGCGATCAGCTCCGGAACAGGACGTGCGGAGGGGTTGACGGGTCGTGCGGGCGCATCAAGCCGCCACCGGCATGCGGAAGACGAAGCGCGTGCTCTCGTCCGAGGACGCCGCCCGGAGCTCGCCGCCGTGCGACTTGGCGATCTCGGAGGCGATGTACAGCCCCAGGCCGAGGCCCTGCCGCGGCGCGGTGTCTATCCCCCGGGCGAAGGGCTTGAACAGGGTGGCCATGGTCTCGTCCGGGATGGCCGGGCCGCTGTTGACGACGGCGATCTCGAGCACGCCCTGTACCACGGCCGCGTCGACCTCCACCGGCTGCGCGCGGTCGCCGTGGGTGCAGGCGTTGCCCAGGAGGTTCGACAGCATCTGCGACAGCCGGGGCGCGTCGCAGGAGATCGGGCGCGGCAGGTCAAGGCGCTCGACGAGCGTGGCCGCGGGGAAGGCGGCCCGCGCCTCCTGCACCACATGGCGGACCGTCGCGTCGAGGTCGGCGGGGGCGAGATGCAGGGCCACCCCGCCGCCGAGCCGCCCGCGGGCGAAGTCGAGCACGTTCTCGATCATGCCGGTCATCCGGTGCACGCTGGCCTGCATCATCCCGGCCACCTGGTCCGCCCGCTCCTTGGACGGGCTCCGCTGCAGAATGCGGACGCCCGAGGCAATGGCGGCCAACGGGTTGCGCAGGTCGTGGCCGAGCACGGCGATGAACTGCTCCCGCAGCGCGGACGCGCCGGTCTCGGCCAGCAGCGCCTTGTGGGTCATCGCATTCAGCCGGCGCAGCTCGAGCTGCGTCATCACCTGGTCGGCCATGACGCGCAGCGCGGTGAGCTGCAGCGGCGTCAGCCCCTGCGGCCGCGGCGCGTCGTCGATCACGCATAGCGAGCCCAGCGCGTGACCGTCGGGAGCGAGCAGGGGCGCGCCGGCGTAGAAACGGATGTGCGGCGGCCCCGTGACCAGGGGATTGTCCCGCGTGCGGGGATCGTCTCGAAGGTCTGGGAAGACGAGCGTCGTGCGCGCGGCGACGACGTGGGCGCACACGGACCGATCCAGCGACGTTCCGCCCTCCGGAAAGCCGGCCTTGGCCTTGAACCACTGGCGATCGAAGGAGACGAAACTGACGAGGGCGACCGGGGTCTCGCACACGGCCCGGGCCAGGTTGACGATGTCGTCGAACCCCGCTTCCGCAGGCGTGTCGAGAATGTCGTAGGCGTACAGGCTCGCAAGCCGTGCGTCCTCGCCCGCTGCGATGTCCAAGAGGTCGCCCCCGCCGCCGCCGTCGCTCATATGTTTACTGCGCCGGGACTGCAAGATCGCTTGCGACACGGCGGTCGATCGCGCGCTCGGCCGTCCGCCGGCGCGGAATCGGCATCGCGCTCAAGGCGCCGCGTAGTAGGTCTGGACCTGCGAGTCCCAGCCGTAGGCGTTGCTGTTGATCTGGTCGCGGTCGTAGGCCGGGCCCGCCTTCAGCCGGTCCTTGTCGAACGGGGCCACGTAGGCCTTGCGGCCCGCGTCATACTGCAGGAGGGACCACGGCACCGGGTGGTATTTGCCGCCGCTACCCAGCAGGCCGCCCGCCTCGGCGATCGCGAAGTGCGCCTGGCCGGAGACGGGGTCGATGAACAGTTCGCGGATGATGGCGATCTTATGCCCGCCGCGGTCCATTAGATCGGCGCCGAGCACCTCGCTGGTCTTCACCAGCGCGGTCTGGATGGTGGTGTTCACGGACATGGCGAATCTCCTTCGCCGCCCCTAACGAGCGAGACCGCGCTGCGATCCGTCCGCAGGGGTCAAGCGGCGGCGCGCGCCTTGTCCAGCCCCGCGAACGCCTGCGCCGTCAGCGTGTAGGAGCGGGCGCGCGCCTGCGGGTCATGGATGCCGGAGGCGACCATGAGCTCGTCCGCCCCATGGCGCGCGGCGAAGCCAGCCAGCCCCTGCGCCACCGTCTGCGGCGTGCCGACGAAGCTGCACGACAGCGTCTGCGCCAGCATCGCACGCCAGTCGGCGGGCAAGGTCTCGAGGAAGCCCGCTCGCGGGCGGGGCAGCGGTCCCGGCCGGCCGGAGCGCAGGTTCACGAAGGCCTGCTGCATCGAGCTGGCCAGGAGCTCCGCCTCCTCCGCGCCCTCGGCGGCGTAGGCGCTGCAGCCGAGCATGACGTAGGGCCGGTCGAGCTGGGCGGAGGGCTTGAAGTCGCGGCGGTAGATGGCGAGCGCGGGCTCCAGGTCGCCCGGCGCGAAATGGCTGGCGAAGGCGTAGGGCAGGCCCAACATGGCCGCGAGCTGCGCTCCGAACGTGCTCGACCCCAGGATCCACAACGGCACGTGCGTGCCGACGCCGGGCGTCGCCACCACCCGCTGGCCCGGCTTGGCGTCGGCGAGATAGGCCTGCAGCTCCACAACGTCGCGCGGGAAGTCGCCCACGTCGCTGGTCAGCGTGCGGCGGAGTGCGTGGGCGGTGAGCTGATCGGTGCCGGGCGCGCGGCCCAGCCCCAGGTCGATGCGGCCCGGGAAGAGGGTCGCCAGCGTGCCGAACTGCTCGGCGATCACCAGCGGCGCGTGGTTGGGCAGCATGATTCCGCCCGCGCCGACGCGGATCGTCCTGGTCGCCGCGGCCACGTGGCCGATCACCACCGCGGTCGCCGCGCTGGCGATGCCCGTCATGCCGTGGTGCTCGGCCAGCCAATAGCGGTTGTAGCCCGCCGCCTCCGCGACCTGCGCCAGCGTCGCGCTCTCGGCCAGCGCGGCCGCCGCGTCGGAGCCTTCCTTGATGGGCGAGAGGTCGAGGACGGAGAGCTGAGTCATGGTGCTCATGTAGGAAGGCGCCGCCGCTGCGCACGCTTGGCCCGGCTGAAACAATCCCGCTACAACCGGCGTGAGGAAACGACAGGGACGCGCCGATGGCCGACGAGATGAACCTGCCCAAAGGCGACCTGATGCGCGGCAGGCGCGGGGTCGTGATGGGCGTGGCCAACCACAACTCCATCGCCTACGCCATAGCCGCCCAGCTCGCCGCCCAGGGCGCCGAGATGGCCTGGACCTATATCGACGCCATGGAGCGGCGCGTGAAGCCCTTGGGCGAGCCGCTCGGCGTCAAGACCTTCGTGCCCTGCGAAGTCACCGACGACGCCTCGATGGACGCCGCCTTCGCCGCGGTGAAGGACGCCTTCGGGACCATCGACTTCCTGGTCCACGCCATCGCCTTCTCCGACAAGAACGAGCTGAAAGGCTCGTTCGTGGAGAACACCACCAAGGCCAACTTCCTCAAGTCCATGGAGATCAGCGCCTGGTCGTTCGTGGACGCTTCGCGCCGGGCGGCCGAGCTGATGCCCAACGGCGGCTCGCTGATCACGCTCACGTACCTTGGCTCCGAGCGGGTGATCCCGAACTACAACGTCATGGGCGTGGCCAAGGCGGCGCTGGAGGCCTCCACCCGCTACATCGCCCGCGACCTCGGGCCCAAGGGCGTCCGTTGCAACGCGATCAGCGCGGGCGCCATCCGCACGCTGAGCTTGGCGGGCATCTCGGGCGGCCGCTCGATGATCGGCCAGGGCCGCGCCTGGTCGCCGCTGCGGGAAGACACCGCGCCGGAGGGCGTCGCCGGCTGCGCGCTGTGGCTGCTGAGCGACCTCGGCCGATCGACCACGGGAGAAGTGGTGCACGTGGACGCGGGCTTCCACATCGTGGGGCTGCCGGACGAGCAGGCGGCGTCGGAGTAGCCTTTCCTTCGCAGGGCGGAGCCCTCCCCTGGGCGTCGCTCCAGCGCGAAAGCGGTGAGGGCGAGCCCTGAACCTCTTGGCGGATGATTGCGCCAGCGGCGGAGCGTCTCAAGGACGCGCGAAGCGCGCCGCTCCGCGGCGACAGGCGAAGCCTGCCGTCCTTGACACGGTTGGAGCCGAGCGCACCCTGGCCTTCAAGAGGTTAAGGGCGGAAGCGTCCGCGGCTCTGGGGAGTCGGGCGCGGGAGGGGCGGTTGGTCGAAGAGCGCTTCCCCGTCCCCGCCGTCGGCGTCGTCTGCCTGCGGGGCGCGGAGGTGCTGCTGATCCGCCGCGGCAAGCCGCCGCGGCAGGGGGAGTGGAGCCTCCCCGGCGGCCGGGTCGAGTGGGGCGAGACCACCCAGGATGCGGCGCTTCGCGAGCTGCGCGAGGAGACTGGCGTGGAGGCGGAGCTGACGGGGCTGCTGGCGGTCGTCGACGGCATCTTCCCCGCGGCGGACAAGCACTATGTGCTGATCGACTACGCCGCCCGCTGGCTGTCCGGCGAGCCGCACGCGGGCGACGATGCGGTCGAGGCGCGGTTCACGCCGCTGGCCGACATCGGCCGGCTCGGCCTCTGGTCGGAGACCGTGCGCATCATCCGCCTCGCCGCCGAGGGCGCGGCATGATCGCGAGCCCGCCTCCCGCCACGGCCCCCGCGACCGCCCAGCCGGAGGACCTCGCCTTCGAGCTCGGCCGCGCCCATGCGCTCCGCCAGCTCTGTTTCGGCCGGGAGGACGCGGTGTGGCGCGAGCGGATGAGCGACCTCCTCAAGACCGAGCGGCCCGACTCCGCCCGCCGCCAGCGGCTCGTGCTGCGCTTCAACGCGGGTTTCGGCGAGACGCACGCGGCCTTCCCCGCCTGCGGTCCCGCGGCCGAGGCGGCGCTGAAGGAGAGCGCGGCCAAGGGGGCCAGGCTGGCGCACGCGCTCGCCGCCGCCCCTCGCCGGTGAGCGGGCCCGCGCCCATATCCCGCGCGTGATCAAGCCCGAACGCCTGCTGTGCCCCAAGCCCGAGGGACTCTACTGCGCGCCGGGCGACTTCTACATCGACCCCTTGCGGCCGGTGGAGCGGGCCGTGATCACCCACGGCCACGCCGACCACGCGCGCGCCGGACACGGCCTCGTGCTGGCCACGCCCGAGACGCTCGACATCATGCGCGTGCGCTATGGCGAGGACTTCGCGGGCGCCGTCCAGCCGCTGGCCTACGGCGAGACGACGGCGCGCGACGGCGTGGAGGTAACGCTGCACCCGGCCGGCCACGTGCTGGGCTCCGCCCAGGCGCAGGTGCGCTGGAAGGGGCTGACCATCGTCGTCTCCGGCGACTACAAGCGCCGCCGCGACCCCACCTGCGCGCGGTTCGAACCCGTGCCCTGCGACGTGTTCGTCAGCGAGGCGACCTTCGGCCTCCCCGTCTTCCGCCATCCGCCGGACGCTGAGGAGGTGGAGAAGCTGCTCGCCTCGGTGCGCCAGTTCCCCGAGCGGGCGCACCTCGTCGGCGCCTATGCGCTGGGCAAGGCGCAGCGCCTGATCCGGTTGCTGCGGGAGGCGGGATACGACCAGACCCTCTACGTCCACGGCGCGCTGCAGCGGCTGAACGCGCTCTACGGCGACTGGGGGATCGACCTCGGCCCGATCGCGCCGGCGACCGAGGACGGCGAGGGCGGGAAGCGGCCCAAGGGCGGGGCGCTGCCCGGCGAGATCGTGATCGCGCCGCCCTCGGCCGTGCAGGACCGCTGGGCCCGCCGCTTCGCCGACCCTGTCGCGGGCTTCGCCTCCGGCTGGATGACGGTGCGGGCACGGGCCAAGCAGAAGGGGGTCGAGCTGCCGCTGATCCTGTCCGACCACGCCGACTGGGACGAGCTGACCGCCACGGTGGACGAGCTGCGACCGCAGGAGCTGTGGGTCACGCACGGCCGCGAGGAGGCGCTGGTGCGCTGGGCCGAGCTGAACGGGATCGCCGCCCGGGCGCTGCGGCTCGTCGGCTACGAGGACGACGAGATCGAGTGAGGGAACCCGGGGGCGCTCCCGCCGATTTCCTCTGCATGTCCGACATTCCCGACGACGCCCCCCTCCCCGACGAACTGCCGCCGGAGCCCGGCTCCCCCGAGCCGGTCGAGACCCCGCCGCCCAGCGCCTGACGGCGCGGTGCGGCGTCGCGTCAGACCTTTTCCAGCCAGCGGTCGCGCTCCTCGCGGCGGATGCGGCGCACACGCAGGCTGTCGCGCAGGGCGTGGGCGAGGAGCAGGCCGACCGCGACCGCCGCGATGACGCCCCCGGTGCGGCGCGGGTTCATCTGGGCCTCGCTCCACAGGCTGGTCTCGCGCACCATGGGATAGGGCGCGCGCTCGCGCAGGTCGCGGCCGGGCTCGTGTAGACTGTCGTGCTCGCGCGGGTGGTTGGCGGGCTTGTCCTTCAGGAGCCTAGGGAGCAGCACCGCCGTGAGCGGCTCGCTGAGCCAAGAGGCGTACTGCCCCAGCCACGCCTGCAGGCGGCCGCCGCCGCCCACCGTCAGCTCCCGCACGCGGTGGGTGCAGGCGTAGGCGATCGCCTCGGCGACCAGCGGCGTGGCGTAGACCGGCGGCGGGTTGGTGCCCGGCGCGTCGGTGTAGTTTCGCGCGTGCTCCTTGTAGGGCGTGTCGATGGCGCTCGGCTTGATCAGGGTGATCTGGATCTCGGGTGTGTCGCGCAGCAGCTCCATGCGCAGCGCGTTGGTAAAGCCCTTCACGGCGTGCTTGGAGGCCGAATAGACGCCCTGGATCGGGATCGGGAAGTCGCCCAGCACCGACCCGACGTTGATGATCGCCCCGCCGCCCTTGCGCGCCTTGAGGTGCTCGGCGGCGATCTTGGAGCCGTGCACCACGCCCCAGTAGTTGGTGTCGAACAGCTTGCGCTGGTCCTCCAGCGGCGTGTTTTCGATGGTGCCGAAGATCGAGACGCCCGCGTCGTTTATCCAGGTGTCGAAGCCGCCGAACGCCGCGTCCGCCTTCTGGGCGGCGTGACGGAGTTGGGCCTCGTCGCCCACGTCGGCGACCACGAACTCGGCGCGTCGGCCCTTGGCCTTCAGCTCGTCGGCGAGCGCGCGGAGCGCCGCCTCGTTGCGCGCCACCAGCACCAGGGCCGCGCCCTCCGCCGAGAGCCTGCGCGCGGTGGCGAGCCCGATGCCCGAGGTGGCGCCGGTGAGGACGACGACCTGCGCGGCGAGGGGCTTCAAGGGCGACTTCATGCGTCGGTCTCCGGCGGGGCGTCTTCGGGGGGCGTGGCCGGAAACGGGGCGGCGGTCCGCGGGGTTCCTGCGGCCGTATAGCGCGCGGGATCGACCAGCGCCGCACACCCGCGCGACAGGGGCGACGGCGCGCCGACCACGAGGGCGGCCACGTGCTCGGCCAGAAGCGGCGCCAGGGTGAACCCGCGTCCGCCCAGCCCCGAGAGCACGAACAGCCCCTCCGCGCCCGCAACCGCGCCGGCCAGCGGCGAGCGGTCGGGGGTCGCCGCCCGCACGGCGGCGCGCTCGCCCCGCGCGGACGGGGGCGCCGAGGCGATGCGGGCGGCCAGGACGGGGCGAACGGCGGCGAGGGCGGCGAGGTTTCGCGCGGCGTCCTTACCCCTGACGCGGCCGTCGGCGTCGCCCCGCCCGTGTGTGGCGCCGAAGAGGATTCCGTCGCGCAGGGGGATGGCGTAGCCGCCCCACGCCGCCGGCTCACCCCCGAGCGCCACGCCCGTGACGGTGGAGAGCTGGCCGCGGACCGGTTCAAGCGGCAGGGGGGCCAGACGCGCCGTCTCCGGGCCGGCGGCCAGCACCACCACATCCGCCTCGGCGAGCGTCGCGCCCGCGGGGTCCAGCACCCGCCAGCCGCCGCCTTGGCGCGCCTCCAGGCTGGCCACGTCGGCGACGATTCGCCGTGCGGGCGCGAGCCAGGTGTCCAGCAGGACGGCCGGCTCCACCACCCGCGCCTGCGCCATCGCGAGCGCGGCGGGCGCCGTCGCCTCGCCGAGGGCGGAGGCCGCGGCGAGGGGGTCGAGGCGCTGCATCGTCCCGGGCGCGAACCCGTCCCAGGCGGCGATGCGGTCGAAGCGGCCGGCGTCGCGCGGCGCGGCCTCCAGCTGCACGGCGCCGCGGGCGACGACCGCTTGCGGCGTCTCCGTGTCGTAGAGGTCGCGGGCGCGCTCAAGCGCCTGGGCGTGCAGGACGGCGGCGGGACCGAAGCCTGCGTCTAGTCGTGGCGTGACCAGAGCCGCAGGCGCGCCCGACGCGCCCGCGCCCGCCCGCTCCCGCTCGATCACCGTCACCGCGCAGCCTTCGCGGGCGAGCGCGTGAACCAGAGCCGCCCCGGCGATCCCCGCTCCGATCACCACCGCGGTGGGCGTCGCGGACGAGGCGGGCGCGACGCCCGGCCGCCGGCCCTCCAGCCGCTCGCGCTTGCGGCCATGGCCGGGCCGCTTCTCCACCGTGAAGCCTGCGTCGGCGAGCGCCTGGCGCACGCCTCGGGCGACGGTGAAGGTGGCGACCCTAGCGCCGGGCGCGCTGCGGGCGACGACGAGCGCCATGAGCGCCGGCGTCCACATCGCGGGGTTCACGGCGGGCGAGAAGCCGTCGAGCACCCACGCGTCCGCCGCCCCGCTCCAGGCCCCGAGCGCCGGCTCGGCCTCTCCCACCGCGAGGTCGAGCGTCGCCCCCGCGTCCGGCCACGCGACGCGGTGCATCCCGCGGCGTCCCGAAGGCCACTGCGCCAGGAGCGGTCCCACCCAAGGCGCGAGTTCCGGCCAGGCCGCCAGCGCCCGCCCGGCGTCGCTGCGCGTCAGCGGATGCGCCTCCACCGAGAAGACGTTCAGGCGGGCTTGGGGCGAGGGCCGCGCGCTCGCCCAGCGCTGCAGGAGCGCCAGGACGTTGAGGCCGGTCCCGAACCCCAGCTCACCCAACGTGAACCGGGATCGCCCCTTCCAACCGGCGGGCAGGTCCAGCCCGTCCAGGAAGACCGCCCGGCTCTCGGCCAAGCCGTCTTCCGGCGAGAAGTAGATGTCGCCGTAGCGGGTGGAACGCGGCGAGCCGCCCGTCCAGTCGACGCCCGCCGTGTCCGGATCGCTCATGCCAGCCCGCAAACGAAAAGGGCCGCCCCCGGAGGAGCGGCCCCGAAGCCCACGAGGAGCCTCTGTTCGTCGAAGACGACGGTGCGCTTAGGCGCCGGTCGAGTTCGTGGTCGTGTTGGTCGAGGTCGTGTTGCCGTCGGTCATGTTGCCCGAGGTGTTGGTCTCGGTCGTGTTCGACGACGTCATGTTGCCCTCGGTGTTGGCCGGGGTCGTGGTCTCGGTGGTCGTGGTGTTGGTCGTTTCGGTGTTGTTCGCGGCCGGCTTCGAGCAGGCGGCGGCGCCGAGCGTGGCGACGGCGGCCGAAGCGATCAGGAGCTTACGGATGGAGGTCATGTTCAGGAGGTCCCCTTGAGGAGTTTCGCGCGGTTCGCAGACCCGCCCCCCCGGCTCCTGATCACACGATCGTGCTCAGGAGGTCGGGAATGCGCACTTG
>CAZZZR010000022.1:0-17681 GCA_964658605.1 uncultured Caulobacter sp.
AGCCCCGCGCGGCCTGGAAGGCGGCGCGCGCGGCCTTGGCCTTCTCGAGCGCGGCCTTCTCGGCGTCCCACTTGGCGACGATGGCGTCGGCGTCGGCCTGGGCGGTCGCCAGCGCTTCCTTCAGCTTGCTCACCCGATCGGGGGAGCTGGCGTAGCGGCCCTCCACCTCCCGCTCGGCGATCTCGATCTCGACCTGCAGAAGCTCGACCCGGCGCTTGCGGTCCTCGACCTGGGCGGGCGTCGAGTGTTGGCTCACGGCCACGCGGGCGGCCGCCGTGTCGAGCAGGCTCACCGCCTTGTCCGGCAGCTGGCGGGCGGGCACGTAGCGCTGGCTGAGCTTCACGGCGCTCTCCACCGCCTCGTCCAGCACGATCACGCCGTGGTGCTTCTCCATCATCGGCGCGACGGAGCGGATCATGGCGATCGCCTTGTCGGTCTCCGGCTCGCCGACGTTGACGGTCTGGAAGCGGCGGGTCAGCGCCGGGTCCTTTTCGAAATACTGGCGGTACTCGGCCCAGGTGGTGGCCGCGATGGTGCGCAGCTGCCCCCGCGCCAGGGCGGGCTTGAGCAGGTTGGCCGCGTCGCCGGTGCCCGCCGAGCCGCCCGCCCCGATCAGGGTGTGCGCCTCGTCGATGAACAGGATGATCGGCTTGGGGGAGGCCTCCACCTCGTCGATCACCGAGCGGAGGCGCTTCTCGAACTCGCCCTTCATGCTGGCGCCGGCCTGCATCAGGCCGATGTCGAGCGAGCGCAGCGTCACGTCGCGCAGCACCGGCGGCACGTCGCCGTCGGCGATGCGGCGGGCGAAGCCCTCCACCACCGCGGTCTTGCCGACCCCGGCCTCGCCCGTGAGGATCGGGTTGTTCTGGCGGCGACGCAGCAGGATGTCGATGCACTGGCGAATCTCGGCGTCGCGGCCGACGATCCGGTCGATCTTGCCGTCCCTCGCCCGCGCGGTGAGGTCGACCGAATACTTGGAGAGCGCCTCGCCCTCGCCCGCCGCGCCGGGCGCCTCTTCGCCGGGCGTCGCGAACCCGTCGCCGGGGCTGGCGGCCGCCGTGCCGACCTCGGATGAGCCGGAGGTGATCTTCTCGAAGCCGTCGCCGAGCGAGTCGATACTGATCTTCCGGAACTCGGGGCTCATGTTGTAGAGCGCGTTCTTCAGGCTCTGCGTCTTCAGCATGCCGAAGATCAGGTGTCCCGACCGCACCTTGCCCGCCGAGAACTGCAGCGAGGCGTAGAGCCAGCCGTTCTGCACCGCCTCCTCCACCAGGGGCGAGAAGTCGCTGACCGAGGTGGCGCCGCGGGGCAGCTGGTCGAGCGCGGCGACCACGTCGCGAGCCAGCTTGGCGTCGTCCATCTTGAAGGCGGTGCGGATGGCGGCGACGTCGTTGCGGCTGTCCTGCAGGAGCACGTGCACCCAGTGCACCAGCTCCACATACGGGTTGCCGCGCATCTTGGCGAAGCTGGTCGCCGTCTCGATCGCCTTGAGGCTCGTCGGGTTCAGCCGCCCGAACAGCGACGCGCGTGAAATCTCGGCCATGTCGTTTCCCCCTGAAGCTTCACTTTCGCATCCGCGCGTCGGCGCGCACAACGCCCGCGCGCGCCCGCGGCGCCGACCAGCTCATCAGGCCGAGCGGCGCCGTTCCGTCGAGCCGGGCGCCCGGGGCGTGCGGCTCCTCGATCTCCAGCTCCAGCTCCCAGCTCAGCTCGCTGGGCGCCAGCGCGTGCAGCGCCTCGCGCGCCGCCTCGTGCGCGGGCTGTCCGGGCAGGAGGCGCGCGTAGTCCTCGGTCGAGACAGCGCGCACCATCACGCGGAAGGTGTCCTCCGCCTGGCGCACGCGGCCGCCCAACACGGTGTCGACGCCGAGCCGGTTGTAGCGCCCGCCCCGGTCGGGGGCGCCGAGCCGCGTGCGGTCGGCGGGATCGATGTCGCGCCAGCGGGCGACGAACTCCTTCAGCCGCACGGGCCGCTTGAGGATGTGGCTCAGCCCGTCGCGCAGCACCGCCGCCGAGCGTCGCGAGACGAAGGCGCCGGCGTAGTGAAGCCGCCGCTGCTGGTCGAAGCCCCCGAAGCCGCTCGCGTCGCCGGTCACCGCGCCCGCGCCGGAGAGGGCGGCCAGGTAGGCGGCGAAGCGGTCGTCGCTGGGGCGGTCGGCCTGGGCGGCGGGCTGGGTGTCGGCCCAGGCGCGGTAGAAGAACTGCAGCATCCGGTCGGTCAGCACGTCGAGCCAGCGCCCGAACGGCCGGTTCTCGCCCATACGCCGCTCGTAGAAGGCGTACTCCGTCAGGTGGAGCGGCAGCGCGCCCATGGGTCCGGTGAGGCCGAGGAACAGGCTGCGCACGCGCCGGCGGCCGGTGCGGGTGGTCTCCACCGCGTCCACTGTCGCGGCGGGGAAGGCCAGGCTCGCGGTCTGGGCGAGGTCGGCGATGTTCTGCGGCGGCAGGCGCGAGCGCCCTATGCGCGGCAGCTTGGGCGCCAGCGCCTCCGCCCGGCGCATCAACGCCAGAAAGCTCCAGCGGGCGGGTTCGCGCCCCGCGGCGTCCAGCAGGGTCAGATGGTCGGACGTCGGCCTGTCCGCGCGGGCCACCGCGCGACCTCCCCCTGGTCCGGAGACTCGAACACCGTCTCCACGAAGCTGTTGACCGAGGCGAACTCGGCCAGGAAGCGGTCGACCACCGCCGTGAACAGGTACATGCGCCCGTTCTCGTAGCTGGCGTCGTCGAGCCGGATCGTGGCCTGCCGGCCCCGGCCGAACGCCAGCCGGTCGACGTCGGACACCCGCCGCGTGACCGACCGGGAGGTCACCTTCTGGATGCCGTCGATCTGTCGGCGCATCACCGGATCCTCCGGGCGGCCGTAGAGCGCGAGGTGGTCCTTCAGCAGGTCGGGCGCCCCGTCCGGGCCGTCGATCAGCGAGGCGTAGTTCGGCGTCAGGTGGCTGATCACCCGCCACGCCGCGTCGCCCAGGCCCAGCGGCGGCCGCGGCCGGGTCGGCGCGCGCAGCATCTCCACCCCGGCCAGCGACACCGCGCCCGGCTGGAGGTCGAAGGCGCCGGAGCCGAAGCGCAGGAGCTCCGGCAGCTCCCGGTTGGTGACCAGCGCCTTCAGCGACACCTCGTAGATGTCGTCCAGCCGTGCCGCCTCGCCCGGCGAGGTCAGGCTGAGGAAGGTCTCGGTGCCGACGTAGTCGGTGCGCCGCTTCAGCCGCTGCTCCTTGGTGGAGAGCCGCCGAGGCCGAAGCCGCGTCACGTAGAAGATCGCGTCGCGCCAGTCGTAGAGCAGGGTGCCGAAGGCGTAGAGCGGGGCGGCCGGACGCGAGCCGCCGGTGCGGCCGTGCGCCGTGACCTCCTGGATCCGATAGACCTCGAAATCGACCGGCCGGGTGCGGTCGGCGATGACCTGGTGCTCGTGCTCGTAGGCGCTGATCGAGGCGCGGCCCAGGCTCATCTCGAACAGGTTGACGGCCGGCGTCGCGAACAGCCGCAGCGTGTCCGACGTCACCGCATCGATAAGCGCGGACGCGCTGCGCTTGAACAGCACCACCACGTCGCAGTGCGCCTGGCAACGCGAGAAGGCCGCGGCCAGCCCCCTCAGCTCGGCGAACAGGAAGCGCTCGGGGCAGGCGAAGTATTCCGACAGCACGCGGTAGCCGCGGAAGGCGCGGCCCTCGTGCGGCAGCAGCGCGCACTCCTCGCCGAAGCCGTAGGGCTCGGGCCGCGGCAGGCCCGGCACGCGCACCACGGGCTTGGCGTCGGTCTCGGCCACCACCGCCACCGCGTCGCCCAGGAGCTGGCGGTAGAGCTCGCCCGGCGTCGATTCCGAGCCCGAGAGATAGATCGGCAGCGACTCCGGCGCGACGTTCGCCAAGGGTCCCGCGGTGGAGGTGAAGCGGATGCGCAGCCCCGCCTCCGCCCGCACGCCCGCCGCCGCCGCATAGCCGGCCACCGACGCGCGGGACGGCAGGTACTGCGCCTCGGTGATCGCCAGCGGCAGGAGCTCGACCGCCTGGCCGGTGCGGAAGGTCACGGCGGTGTCGTGGCCGGGCACCGCGCCGGTGAGCGGCGTCAGGCGGGGCACGACCTGGCCCTTGGCCAGCGCCTCGTCGCCCTCCTCAGGCTTCAGCGCCACCACGCACATCGACGGCGTCGGCGCGAGGTAGTTGGGCTGAATCGCCTGGAGCAGGTGTTGGGTGAAGTCGGGGAACTGGTCCGAGATCTTCAGGTTCACGCGGGCGGCGAGGAAGGCCACGCCCTCGAGCAGCCGCTCGACGTAGGGGTCGGGGTCGTTGGGGGTCTTCAGGCCGAGGTATCCGGCCACCACCTCGTGCTCGGCGCCGAACTCCTTGGCGCTCTCGCGCAGGTAGGCGAGTTCGTCGTTGTAGGCGCGCAGGAGCCGGGGGTCCAAGGCGGCCTACTCCCGCACGACGGCTTCGCCCGTCTCCACCTCGACGTTGGCGAAGAACTTCACCGGCATGCCCTTCACCGCCCCGGTGATGTCGCCGTAGATCACGTAGGCGACCGCATTGTCGGTCCCCACCCCCGGCTCGGCCTCCACCCGCGTCTTCTCCGGATCCATCCGCGGCTCGTAGATGCGGATGGCCTCCTCGATGTCGCGCGAGCGCGCCTGCACCGCCTTGGCGGTGGACACGCGTCCCGTGAGGTCGGGCAGGCCGTAGTTCAGGACCGAGGTCTGCACGTGGGGATAGGGCGAGAGGTCCATGCCCGCCCCAAGATGCACGGTGTTGAGAAGCCAGCTCAGCTCACGCCGCACGGTCGTGCGCAGGGCGGTCTCGGTGTAGCGGTCGAGGTCTATGCGCCCCCCCGCGCCGGTCCGGTTCTGCGCGTCGGTCAGCTCCGACCGCCCCTCGTCGAGCACGGCGGTGATCCGCTCGCTGAGCGTGAGCTTGTCGAACAGCGTGGGGTTGAGCTTGGCTTCCTTCATGGCCGGCCTCAGGCCATGACGATCTCGCGGAAATCGAGCACCCCCGTCTCGGCGCCGTCGTCGCGCGACCACAGGCGCTGGCCCAGCGGCACGTCCCCGTCCCATTCCGTCGCGCGGCCCAGGCGCAGCGCGTCGGACGCGGTCTCCGTGCCGGGATAGCGGGCGGGCAGGAGCGCGGCCGCCGACTGGCCGGAGCGCAGCGCCATCTCCACCGGCAGCCACACAACGTCGCGCAGGTCTCGCGGCCCCTCGGTCTTGATCCCCGTCACCGCCTCGAAGGGCACCAGCCCCCAGCGGCCGGCGACGACGGCCTCGAAACACGGGCCGAGCCGCGGGTCGGCGTCGGCGATCCAGGTGAAGGGCGTTCCGTCGATCTCGCCCGGCGTGTCGCCGGCCGCATCGAAGGCGGCGTCACGCAGCGCGGCGCCCTCGGTCGCGCGCCCGGCGGCCAGTTCACCAAGGCCCTGCGCCAGCTGGTCGATCCAGGGCGAGGAGGAGACCAGGACGGCGAAGGGCGCCTTGCCGGCGTAGGCCTGCGCCCGCAGCCCCTCGGCCGCGATCGCCTGGCCGTAGACGGTGGCCAGCATCTGCGCCTCGGCGGAGACGGAGGCGAGCGCCCGTAGTTGGGTCGCCGCCTTGTCCCAGTCGCCCTGCGCGGCCATGACCTGCCACAGGAACATGCGGGCCGACTGGTCGCCGGCCTCGCGCTTGACCGTCTCCACCAGGGCCGCGCGGGCCCCTGCAAGGTCGCCCGCGCGGAGAAGGTCGTCGGCGCCCATGGCGCAACCGCTCTGAGCGCCGACCGGCTCCTACTTCGTGACCTGGCTGAGGTCCCAGGAGGCCGTCTTCTCGTCGCCCAGCGTGTTGTCTTCCTTCTGCGGCTTGTAGCCCACCTCGACCTTGGCGAAGGCCAGCGAGACGCTCTCGGTCGGGGTGTCGTCGCCGCCGGAGGAGCCCGACCACTGCACCGACTCCACCATCACGTCGGTGAAGGTGTAGCGCAGGAAGACCTCCTGCTTGTCGCCGGTGGCCTTGCGCATGAAGACTTCGACCTTCTTGAAGTGCGTGCCGGTGCAGCAGTTCGAGAGCAGCGTCGGCGAGGCCGAGTCGGTCCGCTTCATGATGTTGAACGACGAGATCGAGACCTTGCCGCCCGACAGGCCGCCGTTAGAGCCGACGGTCGTCGGGTTCGAGGCGCCCCAGCTGAAGGAGAAGATCTCGATGCCGCCCTTGGCGGCGTAGACGGAGTCGCGGGTCTCGCCCTTCACGACGGCGCCGTCGTCGATGACGATAAAGGTATCGAAGGCCATGGGGTGCTCCCTTGAATTCTGCTTTGAGGTTTAGAGGCTCAGGAGGCCGTCTTCGGCAGGCGCGAAACCATGCTCAGGGAGACGTCCATCCCTTCAAACTGATAGTGCGGAATAAAGCGGAAGACGCCCCTGTACTGTCCGGGGTTCTCTTCGTCGGGAATGATCTGAACGCTCGCCTGCTTCAGCGGCTTGCGCGCCTTGACCTCTTCCGACGAGATCTCAGGCGACCCGTCGACGTACTGCGAGACCCACGACTGCAGGTCGCGCTGGAGCTGCGGTCCCTCGCGGTTCGACCCCACCCAGTCGCGCACCATGCACTTCAGGTAGTGGGCGAAGCGGCAGGAGGCGAAGAGGTAGGGCAGCCGCGCCGCCAGGTTGGCGTTGGCGGTGGCCGCCGCGTCCTCGTAGGCCTTGGGCGCGTGCACCGTCTGGCCGCCGATGAAGGTGGCCTGGTCGGTGTTCTTGCGGTGGATCAGCGCCATGAAGCCCGACTTGGACAGCTCGGCCTCGCGGCGGTCGCTGATGGCGATCTCGGTCGGGCACTTGGCGTCCACCCCGCCGTCGTCGGTCGGGAAGGTGGCCGTGGGGAGCCCCTCGACCGTGCCGCCCGATTCCACGCCGCGGATGCGCGTGCACCAGCCGTAGGTCTTGAAGGCGTCGGTGATGCGGGAGGCGAGGGCGTAGGAGGCGTTCACCCACAGGTGGCTGTCGTGCGCGCCGCCCGTCTCCTCCTCGAAGGCGAACTCGTCCACCGGGTTGGTGTTGGCGCCGTAGACCGGGCGGCCGAGGAAGCGCGGCATGGTCAGCGCCAGGTAGCGGCTGTCCGTCATGTCGCGGAACGAGCGCCACGCCATGTAGTCCACGCTCTCGAACTGCTTGGCGAGGTCGCGCGGGTTGGCCAGCTCCTGCCAGCTCTGCATGCCCAGCATCCCGGGCGAGGTGCCGGCGATGAACGGCGCGTGCGCCGCGGCCCCGATCTTCGACAGGCCCTTCATGATCTCGACGTCGGGACCCGAGTTATCGAAGTAGTAGTCGCAGGTGAAGGCGCCGAATGGCTGGCCGCCCAGCTGGCCGAACTCGGCCTCGTAGATCTTCTTGAAGAGCGGGCTCTGGTCCCAGGCCGCGTCCTTGTACTGGCGCAGCATCTTGCGAGTCTCGTCCTTCGAGATATTCAGGACCCGGATCTTCAGGTCCTTGCCCGTGGACGTGTTCATGACGAGGTAGTTGAGCCCGCGCCAGGCCGACTCCAGCTGCTGGAAGTCGGGGTGGTGCAGGATCTTGTTGACCTGCTCGGTCATCTTCCGGTCCAGCGCGGAAATCATCCCCTCGATGGTGAGGTAGATGTCGTCGCCGATGATCTGGCTGTCCGACAGGGCCTGCTGGGCCAGGGTCTGGACCGCCTGCTCGATCCGGGACTTCTTCTGCTCCGTGTTCGGCTTGAATTCCTTCTGAAGCAGCGAGGCGAAATCGCCCTCGCTGGTCTCGACGGCGAGGGCGGCGCCCTCGGTCTGCAACGTCGCCATGGTGTTCGCCCCTGCCCCGCTCTGACGCTACGCTTCGCCCGCCCCGCCGTCCGCCGGCTTGGCGGAGGCCAGGCTCTTCATCAGGTCGGGATCCTTCAGGACCTTGTCGAGAAGGTCCTGCGCCCCGTCCTTGCCGTCCATGTAGGCCATGAGGTCGCTGAGCTCCCGACGCGCGTCGAGCAGCTTCTTCAGGGCCGGCACCTTCTCGGCGATCTGGCCGGGCGTGAAGTCGTCCATCGACTTGAAGGTCAGCTCGACCGCAACCTTGCCCTCGCCGGTGAGGGTGTTCTCGACTTGGAACACGGCGCGCGGGGCGATGGCTTCCATCCGCTGCTCGAAGTTGTCCATGTCGAACTCGGTGAAGTCACGCTTGTCGAGCGGCTTCTTCTCGACCTCGGACTTGCCGGACAGGTCGGACATCACGCCCATGACGAAAGGAAGATCGACCTTCTGGCGCGAGCCGTAGGTCTCGACCTCGTATTCGATGTGCACGCGGGGCGCGCGGTTTTCCTTGATGAAACGCTGGCCGCTCTTGGAAGACATCCCCAGACCCCCCGGTCTCTATGACGCCGCACCCGAACGGCGCGCGGACCTTAGACCCCCGCCAAAGCCCCCACAACGGCCCTCGGCTGCGACATTCAATCCCCGTCGAAGATTCCCTTGCGCTGTTTCAGGATGCGGTTCGCCTGCTCGATGCCGTCGGGAGCCAAGTCCTTCATGATGGTGACGAAATCCATCGTCACCCACCCCTTGGCGCGCTCCAGCATGAGCGGCATGGGGTGGCCCGGCTCCTGCGATCGGTAGTAGTCGCAGATCAGGTCCAGGACGCGGGTCACGTCGTCCCGGCTGTTGATCTTGCCGGACAGCGAACGCTTGTTTCCGCCGTCGCCGCCCCCGCCGCCGCCGCCGTCGGCCTCCTCGCCCGGCTCGTCCTCGCTCCCCGCCTCCGCCTCGGCGGGCAGGAAGCTGCGCACGGCGGCGGCGATCTGGGAGAGCAGCGCATAGACGGGGGCGTAGTTGGGCGTCTCCTCGCCCGCGGCGCCGGCGGTGAAGGCGCGGTCGGCCCGGCGCAGGGCGTCCTCGATGCTGGCCAGCCGCTCGAGCGAGGCGAGCAGCGCCTCCGGTCCCAGTTCGTCCAGGGCGGCGCGGAACAGGCCGTACCCCTCGGCGGCGGCGGCCTCGCTGCGGAACCGCTCGAAGTCGGCCCCGGTGAACCGTCCCAGGCGCGGGTGCTGCAGCAGCACGGTGCGCTCCAGCGGCCCGAGGAAGCTCTTGCGGTTCGCCAGCGCGTCGCACGGCGCCTTGCGCCCCGGCACGCCCAGCTCCTCGAGCTGCGGATGCACGGTCTCCCAGTAGGTCTCGAACAGCCCGGCGAGCGCCTGGACGCCCAGTTCCACCGTCTCCAGCGCCCCGCTGGCCGCGCCCGCGCGCGCCAGGTAGACGGCCAGCCACACGTCCTTGGTGCGGGAGAACTGGTTCTCGATCAGCTTCAGGACCGAGCGCCAGTCCTTATCCGCCCCGTCGCCGTCGTCCCCCGACTCGCTGCTCTCGAACGTCTGCTCGAGCTCGGCGCGCTCGTTGTCGTAGGAGAGGTCCTCCCCCGCCGGCTGCTCCTCCGAGATCGGCGCGAGGATGGTGTCGAGGGTCAGGGCCATGAACGCGTCCTAGCTGGCGGGCCGGCCGGCGGCGGGAGGAGACGCGGGCGACGACGCCGCGGTCGCCAGCTGTGCGCCCGGCATCGGGCGCGCGCCGTCCCCCACCACCGTGAAGGCGGCCCAGTAGTAGGGATGCGAATACTGGTCGGGCGAGGCCATCAGCGATGCGGCGGCCTGCCGCAGGGCGCCCGAGAGACTCGGCGTCTTCGCCTGGAACATCGCCGTCATCAGCCGCACGGTGGCCTCGCTGTCGATCTGCCAGTGCGACACGATCAGCGAGCGGGCGCCGGCGTAGATGAAGGCGCGCGTCAGGCCGCCCAGCGCCTCGCCCGCGCCGCCGAGCCCCGTGCGGTCGAGCTCGCCCTTCACGCCGCCGCCGGTGTCGCAGGCCGACAGCACCACGAGGTCGGCGTCCAGTTTCAGGCCCAGGATCTTCGAGGCCGAGAGCAGCCCGTCGCTGCCGGCCGCCGCGTCGTCGACCGAGGTGAGGAGCGCGGGCTCCGGCAGGCAACCGCCCGGCTGGGGCAGGAGGCCATGGGTCGCGAAGTAGAGCACCCGATACTGGTCCAAGTCGGTGCGCTGCGTGATCAGGCCGTCGCTGAACGCCGCGCCCGTGACCACCGAGGAGGGACCGGCCCCGAGCGTCGCGCCGACCGTGGTCAGCTCCTGCGTCGCCTCCTTCAGCGGCTTGAGCGTCAGCAACGCCTGGCGCGTCGCGCGGCAGATCTCGTCGTCCACCAGGCTCGAGTCCAGGCCGCCGCGGTTGACGACGGTGACGAAGGCGTGGGGGTCGTCGGCGCGGGCCTGCAGCGAGTCGCCGAAGCCCAGGAACGCCTGCTTGGCGGGGGAGGCGGGCACGTCGCGCGCCTGCACGAAGCTCGCGGCCGAGACCACCAGCGAGGTGCGGGCCGTCTTCCCCAACCAGTCCACGCCGTCGTAGCTGAGCACGCCCTCGCCCTTGGCGACGATCGCCGCCCGGCGCTGCGCGATCAGGTCGACGCTCTTCTGGTCGGTGGCCAGCGCCGCGATGGGCATGGCCAGGATCCCGGGGTCGGGCTCGTAGATGATGTGGTCGGCCTTCAGAACCCGCTCGCGCACGGGACCGAACAGCGCGTCGAACAGCTTGAACGAGGCGGCCACGTCGTAGCGGGGCAGGTGGCCCTCCGTCTCGAACGGCTTGCGCAGGGCGGTGACGGCGGCCCCCGCGTCGGCCTGGCCCAGCGGGATGCGGTAGGCCTTCGCCCCGTCCGGCCCGATCGCCACGCCGTAGCCGCCCTGGTCGAGCAGCACGACCTTCACGAACAGCTCGCCCGGCTTCAGCTTGGCCTGCAGCGCCTTGAGCGACACCTCGGTGGTGACGAGCTGGCCATAGCGGGGGTCGGCGGCGGCGACCTTCTGCTCCAGCGCCTGCGCCTGTTCGGAGAGCGTCTTCAGCGCGCTCTCGTCGACGCTGCGCAAGGCGGGCGTATAGGCGTTCTGCGCCTGCAGCTGCGCGATCTCGCCCTCCTTCAGCCGCACCTGCCGCCGGGTGTCCTCCAGCGCGCGGATCAGGCCGGCGGAGGCGGAGTCCGACTGGTTCAGCCGGGCGGAGAGGCGTGCGATGGTGTCGGCGGTCGCCTCGCTGCCCAGGCTCTCGGCGGCGGCGAGGAAGCGGTCGGCGTAGTCCTCGGCGTGCGCCGGGTCCTGCTCGATCCGGGTGAGCAACAGGTTGAAGTAGGCGTCGGACGAATCGGCGGAGGCTCCCAGCGAGCCGCGCGTCGCCTTGAACAGGGCGATCGCCTGGGCGAAGTCGCGCAGCGCCGCGGCCTGGTCTCCGGCCACCGACTCGGCCCGCGCCAGCTCCATCACGAGGTAGGCCTCGGCGGGGGAGCCCGCCTGGCGCTGGCGCAGCTGGACCAGCGCCTGCGCCAGGCGCACCCGGGCCTCGGCCGCGCGCCCGGCGGTCTGCTCTCCGCGGGCCAGCTCCGCCTCCACCTGCACGCGCAGCCACACGGCGATGCGAGCGAGGGACGGGTCGGCCAGGATCGTGCGGGCGCGCTCCAGATCGGCGCGGGCGACGGAGGGGTCGCCGGTCGCCTCCTTGGCGGTGGCTTCGGTAAGATAGGTCTGGGCGA
Organism: uncultured Caulobacter sp.; assembly: GCA_964658605.1. Classification (GTDB taxonomy): domain Bacteria; phylum Pseudomonadota; class Alphaproteobacteria; order Caulobacterales; family Caulobacteraceae; genus JASLDZ01. Next base: position 11,548 of record CAZZZR010000022.1, read on the forward strand.
TCTGGACCCGCGTGCGGGCGCCGGGGTCCAGCGTGCTGGTGGCGAAGGCGGTGCGAGAGCGCAGGGCCGAGGCCAATTGCGGCCCGATCACCATGGCCCCGCCCGCGTCCTTGACCATCTGCGGCCGCTCGCCCCGATCGGACAGCGGCTGCAGGGAGGCGAAGATGCGCCTCGCCTCCTGCGCGGCGTCGATCGCTTCCTTGAACTGCTTCTGGTTGCGCAGGTGCAGCGCCTGGTAGCTGAGGTATTCGCCGCGCAGCGCCGCGTCGCCCCCCGACAGCGCCTTGGCCTGGGCGAACAGCGCGTCGGCCCGGGTGAAACGGCCGAGGTTGGAGGTGTTCAGCGCCCAGTTCAGATAGGCCTCGGCCCGGATGGAGGTCGGGGCGGCGGCGTTCTGGGCCAGGGCGGCGAAATCGGTCTCGGCGTCGGCGAAGCGCCAGGCGAGGTTCCTGTTGTAGCCCCGCTCGCGAAGGTTCTCGGGCGCGGCGGCGGCCGCCTCGGTCGCGGCGGAGAGGCCGCCCTCGGCGCCGCCCTGCCCCCCCGCGGAGGCGGCCAGGGTCTCGGTGGCCTTGGGCGGCCGTGCGGCGCCCGCGACCACACGCAGGCCCGTCTCCAGCACGTCCGCCAGGTTGGCGAAGCCTTCCGCCGCCACGCCGCTTCCGCGCGCCGTCCCGGAATAGGCGACGTAGGCGACCTTGGCGGCGAACGCCTTGCAGCTCTCGCGCCTGGCCCCCACCACGCCCGGGACGGCGGCGGCGACCGGCGCCTCGCACTGGGCGCGGGACGACAAGGCGCTCGCCCACAACCCCTTGGGCGACATCGCCTGCGCGCCCTTGTAGCCGTAGACGTAGAGGTGGCCGAGCGCGGCGTCCCATCCCCGGCAGCGCACGTCCCAAGCGCGGGCGCCGCGCATCTGGGCGGCGGGATCGTCGTCGTTGCGCACCGCCTCGCAGACCGCCCCGCTCTGGCCGCTGACGCCGAGCGGGAAGCGTTCGGGCGCCGCCGCGGCGCGCGCCGAGACGGGGACGGCGGACGCCGCGATCAGGCCCGCGAGGGCGAGGAAGGCTGGACGGCGGGTCATTTGCAGTCACGTCCCTTGCCGGGCGCGCAGAAGGGCGCGGGCGAGCGCCAGATCTCTTCGTTGCCCGCGCCGGTGATGGTGGGGTCGTCGATCGCGGGCGGGTCTTCCGAGGCGATCTGCACGCCCTCGACCAGCTTGTTGATGCGGATGTCGACGATGGTGTTGGGCAGGGGCGTGCAGGTGCCGGCCGTGCCGATGGTGCAGCCGTTGATGCGGTAGGCGTCCGAGCGCGTCAGCCCGGTCGTGTCCACCGCCGGCGAGGTCGCCGCCACCTGCCGGTTCAGGAGCGTGCCCGCGCTGTTCACGAAGCTGATCGAGAGGTCGATCAGCGCCGGGACCAGGCTGCCCGTCGCCGAGGGGCCGCCGACCCGGCCCAGCGTCAGCACGAAGGGCGCCTTGTCGGGGTTGGTGAGCAGGACGCCGCCCTGCTGCCCGCTGGCCCCGGTGTTCTGCTGCACCACGTAGCCGTCGGACCGCAGGGTCAGCGTGCCGGCGGTGATGATGTTGCGGTTCAGGTCGGCGATCGCCGGCTGCACGCCGATGGGGATGCCGCGGGTGATGTTGATGGCGGTGATGGCGTTGGCGCCGTCCGCCGTCTCCGCCCCCGTGATCGCCGCCACGAAGGTGCGGCCGCCGATCAGCACGTCCTTGATCCCGTTCAGCTCCACCGAGTGGAGGGCGGCGTCGCCCGTATGCGAGACCCCCGTGCCCGGCGTGCCCAGGGCGCCGGTGACGTGGATGGACTTGGGCGTCCAGCCGTCCGCCGACTTGGCCCCGCCGATGACCAGGTTTCCGACGTCGGCCGTCGCCGGCGCCACCGTGCCCGCCACCGTCACCGTCGCGTCGGGTCCTGCGAGCAGGCTGAGCGTCTTGATCGACGAACCGTCCAGCGAGACGTTGCCCACGCCGATGTCGCCGCGCGGGCCCGTCGCGTCGGTCGTGTCGCCCGCGTAGAAGGCCACGGAGTCGCCCTTGATCCGGCCGACTTCGGCGTTGTCGATGGTCATCCCGCCGCTCGGGAAGGCGCTGGTGTCGGCGGGCGCGTCGCCCACGACCAGCGCGCCCTTGCGGCTCTCAATGGCGACGGTGGGCGCCGGGCAGGACGGGCTGCAGGCCGAGGTCGCCGTCAGCGCCCCGGTGAGCGTCAGGTCCGTCGCGCGCAGGGTGGCCGTGTTCGCGGTCAGGGACGCCAGGGTCAGCGCGCCCTGCGCGTCCACCAGCGCGGTCGTGCCCGCGGTGGAAAGCCCGCCCATGACGATGTCGCCGCCCGATGTCACGCTCAACGCCTTGTTGGCGGTGAACAGCGCCGAGCCCGTGGGCGCTCCGGTGATCGCGCCCGTCGCGGTCACGACCACGTCGCCCGAAGCCGAGGTCGCTTCGGCCAGGGTCGCGTCGCCCGTCACGTCCACCCGCGCGTCAGACCCGCCCGCGCCGGTGGAGCGGACGATCACATGGGTGCGCGAGGCGTCGTCCAGCGCCAGGCCGCCGGCAACCGCCGTGTCGCTTGTGCGCCCGATCGTGGCCTGGCCCGCGGCCGTCACCGTCAGGGTGCGCGCGCCCGGCGTGAGCCCGCGCATCCGCACGTCGCGCACCGAGGCGTCGCCCGTGGTGGAGGTCAGCGTCAGGTCGCCCCCCACGTCGGCCGTGTCGACCGTGACCGCGCCGCCGGGATCGACCGCCGAGACGTCGCCCACCGCCGTGACCGAACCGATCGCCACGCCCACGCCTGAGACCGAGACGTTGCGGCCCGCCTGCAGCAGCGGAAGGTCGACCGCGCCTCCGGCGCTCGCCACCCCGATGTCGCGCCCGGCCGTGATCGAGGCGACCGAGATCGCGCCCGGATAGGCGGCGATGGCGTCGCGCCCCGCATTCACCGTCAGGAGGTCCGCGGGAATCGACAGCGTGGAGCCCGCGAAGCCCTGGCCCAGCACCACGTCCTGGTCGGCCGAGATCGCGGCGGGCCCGGCGCCCGTCAGGGTCAGCGTCCCGATCCGGGCGGAGCCGCCCTGGGCCGAGACCGCCAGCGCTCCGCCCGCCGAGAGCGAGCCGGCCGAGGCGTCCCCGCCGGTGGTGGTGAAGCTCAGGTCGCGCGCCGCCTGCAGCATGGCGAAGCCGGCCGGTCCGAACAGGTTCAGCGCGAGGTCGCGGTCGGCGACGAGGTCCACCGTTGTTCCCGCGCCCGCGGTCAGCGCCTGCCCCGCGATCGGCGTCGCGCCCGCAGCCGCGCCGAGGCGGACGTCCTGGCCGTGCACCGACAAGGTCCCGGCCGGACCCGCGGCGATCCCGCCGATGTCCACGGCGGCCGGCGACGTGACGGTCAGGTTGCGCCCGATCTGCAGCGAGGCGGCGTCCAGCGACCCGGCGAGCGAGAGCAGGAGGTCGCGCCCGGCCGAGGCCGTCCCGATCGTGGCGTCCCCCGCGGTGGTGGTCACGGAGCCGTCCAGCGCCGCGTTCAGGGTCCCCACGTTCAGCGACGCGGCCTGGAGCGTCGCGCTCCCCGACGCCCCCGTCGGCTGGCCGCTTCCCGCCGCAAGCGTCGTCGCCGTCAACGCGCCCGCCACGGTGAAGCCGAGGTCGCCGCCCGCCGAGGCCGTTCCGACGGTCGCGTCGCCCGCGCTGGTGGCGGTCAGGCCGCCGGCCGCCGCGGCGGTTCCCAGCGACAGCGAGCCCGCGTCCAGCGTCGCGTCCGCGCCGCCGGTGAGGGTCGTCACCTGCAGGAGCCCGGTCGCTGTGGCCGATAGCGCGCCGCCGGCGGACAGGGCCCGCACAGTGATCCCGGCTCCGGAGATCAGGGTCGCCGCGCCGCCCGCTCCGAGCGTGTCGGCGGCGAGGTCGCCTGAGGTCCGCGCGTCCAACGCGCCGCCGGCCGTGGCCGAGCCCAGCGTGGCCCCGGCCGCCCTCAGCGTCAGGTCTCCGCCCGTCGCCGCCAGCGTCGTGGCGTTCAAGACGCCCGTCTGGAGCGAGAGGTCGGTCGCGGCGGTCAGGCTGCCGATCGTGACCGCGCCCGGGCTCGTCAGCGCCGCCGCGTCGCCGGCGGTCGCCGTCGTCAGGTCGAGGGAGGCTCCGGACACGGTCAGGGCGCCGCCCGCGTTCAACAGCCGCACGGCTCCCGCGCCGCTCGCCGCCACCGTCGTCGCGCCGCCGGAGGTCAAGGTGTCGGCGGTGAAGTCGCCCGCGCTGGTGGAGGCGTCGATCGTCCTGCCCGCCGTGGCGGTACCGACGTTCGCGGTCGTGGCCGCAAGCGTGAGGTCGCCGGAGGTGGCGGCGAGCGTCGTCGCCTGCAGCGCGCCGGTGTTCAGCGCGAGGTTCGTCTCCGCGGCCAGGCTGCCGATGGCGACGGCGCCCCCGCTGGTGACGGAGGCCGAGGCGCCCGCGGCGCCCGTGGTCAGGGCGATGGAGCCGCCCGACAGCGTGAGCGCGCCGCCGGCCGACAGGATACGCACCGTCGCCAGGCCGCCCGCCGACAGCCCCAGCGCTCCGCCCGAGCCGACGGTGTCGGCGGTGAAGTCGCCCGTGCTCGCCGCGTCCACCGCACCGCCCGACGTCGCGGTCCCGAGGTTCGCGCTCGAGACGCGCAGCCGCAGCGTGCCGGTCGTCGCCGCCAGCGTCGTCGCCTGCAGCGCCGCGGAGTCGATGGAGACGCCCGTCGCGCCGGTCAGCATGGTCAGCGTCACCGCGCCCGGGCTCGTGAGCGTCGCCGCCCCGCCCGCCGTCGACGCGCCGAGCGTCAGGCTGGCGCCCGAGGCCTGCAGCGCGCCGCCCGCGGTGAGCGCGCCGCTGTTCACAGCGCCCGAGCCGGTCAGCGTCAGCCCCGCGCCCGAGGACGCCGCCCCCAGCGTCAGCGCGCGTCCGGTGACGGACAGCGGTCCGGCCGTGGCGAGGAGGTCCTGCAGGCCGGCGTCGCGTGCGCCGGCTGCGACCATGAGGCTGGTGGAGGCGGTCGCGTTCCCGGTCAGCGTCACCCCCACGCCCGAAAGCGACAGGGCCCCGCCCTGGGCGGTCACGGCGCCGGCGCTGAGCAGGCCCGCCGACGACAGCGTCAGCGCGCCGGGCGAGACGAGCGTCGAGGTGACGGTGAGCGGGCCGGAGGGGGCGGTGAGGGTGATGTCGCCCCCGACCGTCGTCGCGCTCGCCACCTGCACGGTCGCCGCGACGTCGTTGAAGCGCACGCCGCCCACGCCCGCGTTCGCCAGGGAGGTCACCACCGGCACGCTGTTGGCGCCGTCGAGGTCGATCGCGCCCGCCGAGGCGACGCTGAGCTGGCCGGCGTCGATCGCGCCCGCGCCCGTCTCGGTGACGGCGCCGGCGGCGGTGAGCGAGGCGGTCTGGCTCCCGGCGTTCACCACGCCGCCGAGGCCGATGGCGCCTGCGGTCGCCGCCAGCGTCACGCCGCCGACGGGGGCGGACACCGCGCCCGTCAGGGCCAGGCTCGTGCCCGTGACCTGGATCACGCCCGCGTCGGAGGTCAGCGCCCCGCCCGAGATCGACGCGCTGTCGCCGGCCCCCGGGTCGGTGGCGACCACGATCAAATCACGCGGCGCGTGCAGCGTCGCATAAGCGAGTCCGCCCGCCGTGTCGGTCAGGTGGAAGTCGCGCCCCGTGCCTGCCGCGAACGTCGGGGCCAGGGCATTGCCCGTGAAGCTCGCGCCGGTCAGCGCCAGGTCGCGGCCGACGTTCAGCGCGCCGGCGACTCCGATGGCGCCGCCAGCGGTGACGGTGACGTCGCTCGTCGTCGAGGCCAGCGATCCGAAGCTCGCCGCGCCCGCGCCCGCCGTCACCAGCACCGCTCCGGAGTCCGAGACCGCGCCGCTGAACGCCACGCCCGCGCCGGTCAGCGTGACGGTCGAGGCGGAGGACGAGGCCGCCGTCCCGGACAGCGCCCCGCTCGCGTTCAGCACCAGGGCGTTGCGCGCGCTCACCGCGCCCGTGAACGTCAGGCCGCCGCCGGTGTCGACGATCGACACGCCGCCGCCCGTGGCGGGGGAGACGCCCGCCGTGTTGGTCACGGCGCCCAGCGTCGCCGGGCCGGCGAGGGTCAGGCCGATGTCGCCCG
>CAZZZR010000023.1:0-17473 GCA_964658605.1 uncultured Caulobacter sp.
CCGGGATCGAAACGCGGGACGCGGGAGAGGCCGGAATCGACCACGGCGGTCACGCCCTCCAGCGTCAGGCTGGTCTCGGCGATGGAGGTGGCGAGCACCGCCTTGCGGCGACCGGGCGGCGCGGGCGCCACCGCGGCGTCCTGCTCGGCGGGCGAGAGGGCGCCGTAGAGGGGGCGGACGTCGACGGCCGGGTCGCGCAGCAGCGCCTCCAGCTCCCGCTGCGTCCGGCGGATCTCGGCGGCGCCCGGCAGGAAGGCGAGCACCCCGCCCTCCCCTTCGGCCAGCGCCCGGCGGACGGCGCGGGCGACCTGCGGCTCGATCGGGCGGCCGGGCTCACGGCCGACGTAGGTCGTTTCCACCGGGAAGCTGCGGCCTTCGCCGACGACGACGGGCGCGTCGCCCATCAGGGCGGAGACTCCCGCGCCGTCCACCGTCGCGCTCATCGCCAGCAGCCGAAGGTCCGGACGCAGCAGCGCCTGCGCGTCCAGCGCGAACGCCAAGCCCAGGTCGGCGTCGAGGCTGCGCTCGTGCACCTCGTCGAACAGCACGCCCGCCACGCCCTCCAGCGCCGGGTCGTCGAGGATCATGCGCGTGAAGACGCCTTCGGTGACGACCTCGATCCGGGTGGCGGCCGAGACCTTCGACTGCAGCCGCACGCGCAGGCCCACGGTCTCACCGACCGGCTCGCCCAGGCTCTGCGCCATGCGGGCGGCTGCGGCGCGAGCGGCCAGCCGGCGGGGCTCCAGCACGATCAGCTTGCCGGCCGCCGCCCAGGGTTCGTCCAGGAGCGCCAGGGGGACGACGGTGGTCTTGCCCGCACCGGGGGGCGCGACGAGCACGGCGTTGGCCCCCCCGGCGAGCGCGGCGCGCAGCTCTCCCAGCACGGCGTGGATCGGAAGCATCGGGCGCAATAGCCGCTGGCCGCGCCCCTCGCCAACCGCTTGACCGGCATGGGCGCGCCGGGTCACGTAGCGCACGGTTTTGCGACAACCGGCGCGAGGCGCCGACCTGGGGGCTGCATGTGGCGTGTGAAGTCGTTGGACGCGATCCTCGCGACCGCTGAGAAGAAGTCGCTTCACCGCTCCCTCGGCCCCGTCCAGCTCACCCTCCTCGGCATCGGGGCGGTGATCGGCACCGGCATCTTCGTGCTCACCGCCACGGCCGCCCAGAAGGCGGGGCCGGGCATGATGGTCTCCTTCGTCGTGGCGGGGCTGGTCTGCGCCTTCGCCGCCCTCTGCTACTCGGAGCTGGCCTCGATGGTGCCGGTGGCGGGCTCGGCCTACACCTACAGCTACGCCGTGATGGGCGAGCTGATGGCCTGGCTGGTCGGCTGGGCGCTGATCCTGGAATATGCGCTGGGCGCCAGCGCCGTGGCGGTCGGCTGGTCCGGCCACATCGTGGGCTTCCTCGATGGCATAGGGGTCCACCTGCCCCACGCCTTGACCGTCGGGCCGCCGATCTCCGTCGGCTTCATCCGGGGGGGCGAGATCGGGGGCTTCATCAACCTGCCCGCCGTACTCATCACCCTGGCCGTCACCGCGCTCCTGATCCTCGGCACCAAGGAGAGCGCGACGGTCAACGCCGTGCTGGTGGCGATCAAGGTCGCCGCGCTCCTGCTGTTCGTCGTCATCACCCTGCCCCTGGTGACGGGCCACATGAGCAACTTCCACCCCTTCACGCCCCGCGGCTGGGGCAATCCGGTGGATTCGACCGGCACCGGGGTCCTCGGCGCCGCGGCGTCCATCTTCTTCGCCTACGTGGGCTTCGACGCGGTCTCCACCGCGGCGGAGGAGACCAAGAACCCGCAGCGGAACGTGCCCATCGGCCTGATCGCGTCCCTATCCATCTGCACCGTCTTCTACCTCCTGGTGGCCAGCGGCGTGATCGGAGCCATGGGCGCCCAGCCGCTGCTCGATCCCGCCACGCACCAGTATTTCGCGGACGGCTCCCCCGCCCTCTACGCCTCGGCCGCCTGCACCTCGGCCCACGCGCCGCTGGTGTGCTCGAAGGAGGCGCTGGCCCACGTGCTGCGCGAGGTGAACCAGCCCTTCTTCGGCAACCTGCTGGGCCTGGCGGCGACCATCGCCCTGCCTTCGGTGGTCCTCCTGATGATGTACGGCCAGACGCGCATCTTCTTCGTGATGGCGCGCGACGGCCTCCTGCCGAAGGGGCTCAGCGCAGTGCACCCGCGCTTCCGGACGCCCTGGATCATCACGCTGGTCACGGGGGTGATCGTGGCGGTCGCGGCCGCCTTCCTGCCGGTCGGCGCGCTCGCCGACTATTCGAACGCCGGCACCCTCTTCGCCTTCGCCATGGTCTCGCTGGGGGTGATGGTGCTGCGGTTCACCGACAAGGGGCGCAAGCGGCCGTTCAAGACGCCCCTCGTATTCCTGGTCGCGCCCCTGTCGATCCTGGGCTGCCTGCTGCTGTTCTTCAGCCTGGGCAAGGTGTCCCAGATGGTCTTCTTCAGCTGGGCGGGGATCGGACTGGTCTTCTATTTCGCCTTCGGCTTCCGCCACAGCAACGTCGCCCGCGGCGTCCAGGACGACGAGCCGGTCGAGCCCGTGGTTTAGGACCGGACCGGCTCCCGTTTCGCCGCCGAGACGAAGGGGCCATCTCGAAGTCCTTGATCCGGGCCCGCCGTGGAGTATGGCCGTCTCGATGAACGATCTATCGACCGCCCCCCCGGACATCGAGGCCGTCGCCCGCATCGTCGTCGTCGACGACGACCCGGGCATCCGCGAGACCGTCAGCGAGTTCCTCGGCCAGAACGGCTACGAGGTCGACCAGGCGCAGGACATGGCGAGCCTGCAGCAGGCGCTCGCCCGCGCGCCCGCCGATTTGATCGTGCTCGACATCATGCTCCCCGGAGAGGACGGCTTGGCGATCTGCCGGCGCCTGGCCGGCCAGCCCAACGCGCCGGCGGTGATCATGCTCTCGGCGATGGGGGACGACACCGATCGAATCATCGGCCTGGAGCTGGGGGCGGACGACTATCTGGCCAAGCCCTGCAATCCGCGCGAACTGCTCGCCCGGGTGCGCGCCGTGCTCCGCCGCCGGCGCGAAGGTCCGCCGGGAGACCTCGGCGCCTGGTGCGAGTTCGGCGGCTGGCGCCTCGACCTCGTGGCGCGGGAGCTGCGCAGCCCGGCCCGCACGGCGGTGGCGCTGTCGGGCGGCGAGTTCTCGCTCCTGCGCGCCTTCGTCGAGCATCCCCAGCGCGTGCTCACCCGCGACCAGCTGCTCGAATACGCCCGCGGGCCGGAGAGCGACGCCTACGACCGCGCCATCGACGTCCAGATCAGCCGCCTGCGCCGCAAGCTGGACGACGGTGCGGCGGGCGAAGCGGCGGCGGGCGGCGACCTCATCCGCACGATCCGCAATGAAGGCTACATGCTGATGACGCGCGTGACGCGGCGATGACGCCCGCCGCGAATCCCGAACGTCCCGCTGTCGCTGGGCGCCGCAGGCCGCGGCGGCCGTCGCTGTTCGTGCAGATGATCGGAGTCATCGTCCTGAGCCTGGCGGCGGCGCAGGCGATCAACCTGGCCATCATGTACTTCCTGCCGCCCCCGCCGCCCGAGTTCTTCCGTATCAGCGAACTCGCCAAGGCGCTGGAGGGGGACGGCCAGGTCAGCCGGGCGAGCAACGGTCGCGAACTGCAAGGGGTGGTCACCCCCGCCCCGCGAACGAGCCGCCTCGTCCGCAACTCGCCCGTCGCCCTGGTCCTGCGCTCGGAACTGGCGGCGCGGTTGCAGCGGCCGGCGGCCGACGTGCGGCTGGACCTCCTCGATGCGCAGCGTGCGCCGGTGCGTCGATCCGTCCGCACCCTGCGCCGCCAGTTCACGCCCGAGCCGCTGGACCGGCAGGCCGACCATTTCGTGGTCGCGCCGTTCGACGCCGCGGTCCGCAGGCCTGACGGGCGGTGGACGGAACTGCGCGTGCAGGACACGGGCCTGCTGAGCACCTGGCAGCAGCGCGTGCTGCTGTGGTTCGCGCTGAGCGTCGTCGCCCTGGCGCCGGTCGCCTACCTTTTCGCCCGCGGCCTTGCGGCGCCCATCGCCCTGTTCGCCGGCGCCGCGGAACGCCTCGGACGCGACCCGACGGCGCCGCCCCTGGCGATGAGCGGTTCGCCCGAGATCGAACGCGCCGCGGCCGCCTTCAACGAGATGCAGGATCGGCTGCGTCGCTACGTGGAGGACCGGACGGGCATGATCGCCGCGATCGCCCATGACCTGCGCACGCCCCTCACCCGTCTGCGCTTCCGCGTGGAGGCGGCGCCCGAGGCCCTGCGGCCGAAGATGAACGCCGACATCGACGAGATGGAGCAGATGATCGCCGCCGTCATGGCCTTCGTACGCGACGCCAGCCGCACCGGGGAGCGTCGGCCGGTGGAGCTGCAGGCGCTGGTCGCAGGCGTGGCGGGCGAGATGGCCGACACCGGGCTCGACGTGCGCGTGGGGCGGGGTTCGGAAGCGGTCGTGGACGGCGACGCGCTGGCGCTGCGCCGGCTCGCCGGCAACCTGCTGGACAACGCGGTGAAGTTCGGCGTCCGCGCCCAGGCCCGGGTCTATGCCGAGGAGGGCGCGGCCGTGCTGGAGGTCGATGACGAGGGGCCGGGCGTGCCGGAGGCGGAGCGCGAGGCCATGTTCGAGCCCTTCCGCCGCGCGGAGCCGTCCCGCAGCCGTCAGACCGGCGGCGTGGGGCTGGGCCTTGCCGTCGTGCGCACCATCGCCCGCGCGCACGGAGGCGACGCCGAGCTCGAGAACCTGCCGAAGGGCGGTCTGCGGGCGCGGGCGCGCCTTCCGCTCGCCTCGCCCCGGTCCGCGGCGTGAGGCCGGCGCGGACGTTTCGGATCGGGGCGGCGGCGGCGGGCCTGTGCGCCTGTCTGGCCGCTTGCGCTTCGGGGCCGTCCGAACGGGCGACGCCGATCCGGGCCGAGAACCTGTTCATGAGCCCTTCCGGCGAACCCTTCCGCGGCGGCCCGGACGACGCCTACGCCTCCGCACGCTGGTTCGCCGGCGCGGACGCCGACCACGACGGCGTCCTCACCCGCGCCGAGTTCCAAGCCGACGCGATGAAGGCCTTCCGCCGCTACGACGCGAACGGGGACGGCGTGATCGACGGTCTGGAGACCCAGGCCTACGAGGAGAAGATCGCGCCCGAGATCCTGCCGCGGATCGCCTCGCTGAGGGCGGGCGAAGGCATGGACGACACCCTGTTCGGAGGCCGGGGCCGACGCCGCAGCGAGAGTGGGGGCCTTCGACACGGGCCGGTCGTGGCCGGTGATCGGGCGGCGCAGGGCGCGGGCCTGTTCGGCTATCTCGACGAGCCCGAGCCGATCAGCGCCGCCGACGCCGACCTGGACGGCCGGGTCACCTTGGCCGAGTGGCGCGTCCGGACGGACAAGCGTTTCGACCTGATAGCCGACGGGGCGACGGCGCTGCGCTACGACGCCCTACCCAAGACGCTGATGCAGCGCCTTTGGGAAAAACGACTCAAGGCGGAGGCCGCGAAGCCAAGGCCGTAGCCTCCCGCCGCTCGACCCGCCTCAGCGGCGGGTGAGGAGCACGCCAAGCACGAGGCCCGCGGCGAAGGCGGAGGCCGCCGACACGCCCACGGCGATGAAGGGGCGCGTCTGCACCGTGTCGCGCAGGACATCGGCCTGGTCCTGCGCCCACTCGCGCGCCACGTCCGCCTGCTCGCCGACCGTGCGCCGCAGCTGTTCCGCCGTCTCCTGAGCCCGCTTGGCGGCGGCGGAGGCGGCGGACGTCGCGTCCGCCTTCAGATTGCGGGCGGTGCGGGCGGCGGCCTCATCGTCCACGCCGAGCGTCGTGCTGCGGGTTGCGTCGGTCATGGGGGAAGCTCCTGTTGTAACGAGGCCGAAACCCTCAAGCTTCGCGGCGGGTTCCGCGGCCGCTCAGGCGGGCTGCCTTTCGGCGGCGGCGCCGTGGAAGAACAGCGCCTGGCCGATCAGCGCCTTCACCGCCTCTTCACGGAAGGGCTTGGTGATCAGGAACGCCGGTTCCGGCCGCTCCCCCGTGAGCAGGTGCTCGGGGAAGGCGGTGATGAAGATGACGGGGATGTCGAAGCTCTTGAGGATGTCGGTCGCCGCCTCCATGCCGCTGGAGCCGTCGGCCAGCCGGATGTCGGCCAGCACCAGCCCGGGCCGCGTTTCGCGCGCGGCGGAGACCGCGTCGTCCCGCGTCGCCGCGACCGCCGCCACCCGGTGGCCGAGCTCGCGGACGAGGCGGGTCAGGTCGAGCGCGATGATCGGCTCGTCCTCGATGATCAGGACGTCCGTCGCGAGCTGCTGGGCGAGCTGCTCCTCGGCCTGGGCCATCAGCGCGTCGAAGTCGGCCGGCGACAGGTCCATCACCTGGGCGGCCTCCCGCGCGGGGAAGCCTTCCATGGAGACGAGGAGAAGCGCGGCCCTGTGCGCGGGCGAGAGAGTCTGCAGCCGCCCCTCGACGGGGGACGCCGACGGCGAGGCCCCCCTTTCCGCCGTCGCGCGCCAGCGGCCGTGCAGCGCCCGGAACAGCGCCAGCCGCAACGGCACGCCGGGGTCGAGCTCGCCCGGGTCTTCGAGGAGGTGGCGCATGGCGTCGTGCACCAGCGCGTCGCCGCGATCCTGCGAGCCGGTAAGGGCGCGGGCGTAGCGGCGAAGGTAGGGAGCCTGACGCAGGATCTGCTTCGGCATCGATGCGTCCTCGCCGATCTCATGCTGAGGACCATCCGACCGGACATGTCCCGATCGGGCGCGAGCCCCGCCCAAGCCGGCGAAACGGCTCAGCCTCATACCAGTTCCTCGGGCGTCCGCGGCCGGAATGGGCGAGGACGCGCCCCTCATCGCACGGCCGCCGGCGCTCGTGCAGGGCGGCATTTCCGCGCTGCGTCCTATTGGCCCAACAGGTTGCTGACGATGTTCACGCCCAGCGCCAGCACCAGGGTGTTGAAGCCGAAGGCCACCAGCGCGTGCGCCGTGGCGAGGTTGCGGAAGCTGGTCTTGGTCAGGCTGAAGTCGGACACCTGGAAGGTGGCCCCCATGCACACCGCCACATACCAGAAGTCACGGTACGTCTCGGGCGGGTCGCCGGTGAACTTGATGCCGCGGTCCATCTCGCCGTCGTCGTCGCCATCCCCGAAGTATTTATGGGCGTAGTGCAGGGTGAAGATCGACTGCACGACGAACCAGCTGAGCACGATGGTGGAGATGGCCATCACCGCCAGCCAGTCGGAGCCGCCATGCGATCCCTTGGCTTCGCGCAGAGCCACGATCACCGAAGCGAAGCTCGAGGCGACGGCCACCAGCACCAAGGTCATCATGACCGAACGCTGCTCGTCCTCTTCGCACGCGGTGCGCTTCACCGTCTCGCCGTCCGCCTTCACGATCGTCCAGAAGGTCGGGACGAGGTAGGCGACGCAGGCGAGGTTCCAGCCGATCAGGGACGCGGCCCCGGGCTTCAGGCCGACGGCGTGGGCTGCGAGACCGCCGGCGATCCAGACCGTCAGACCGAGCAGGACGCGCCAGCGCCGCTCCAGGAATCCTCGTTTCCGCACCGCGCCGTCTCCCGTCATGACCCGCACCTTGCGCCGATTCCGCTGAACGCGGTTGGGGAACAACGGCCAAGCCGCTCGGTTACCCAGTCAAACCGGGCGAGCCCGCCCCCGCAGCAAGGAGCCCCACGATGGCGCAGAGCGAAGGATCGACAGCGGCGGCCGCCGCGACCCGCAAGTCCAATCGCGGCTTCGCGTCGATGGACCGCGACAAGCAGCGCGCGATCGCCCGCAAGGGCGGCGAGAGCGTCCCGAACGAGAAGCGCTCCTTCTCACAGGACCGCGCCCTCGCCGCGGCGGCCGGCCGAAAGGGCGGCGAGGCCTCCCAGGGCGCGAGGCGCAAGCCCGACTGACCCCGGACCCCAGGACGGGCGCTGCGCCCGTCCTACCCCTCAAGCAGCATAACGGAGAAGGCGTAGGGCTCCTCGGAGGTCCAGGCGGCGACAGTGCGCCAGCCGGCGTTCGAGGCGATCGCTTCGATCGCGCGGGCGTCGTACTTGTACGAATTCTCCGTGTGGATGGTCTCCCCCGCGCGGAAGGCGAACTTCCGCCCCGCCACCGTGACGACGCAGTCCTCCAGGCTTTGGAGGTGCATCTCCACCCGGCTCTCCGTCGCATTCCAGACGGCTTGGTGGAGAAAGGCGGCGTAGGGGAAGTCCGCGCCCAGTTCGCGGTTCATCCGGGTCAGCAGGTTCATGTCGAACGCCGCCGTCACGCCCTGGGCGTCGTCATACGCGGCCTCCAGCACCGCAGGATCCTTGCGCAGGTCCACGCCGAGGAGGAGCAGCGCCCGCTCCCCAAGGGTGCGGCGCGCCTGCGTCAGGAACCGCGCAGCGTCCGCCGGCGTGAAGTTTCCGATCGTCGAACCCGGGAAGAAGCCGATGCGCGGCAGGTCGGCGACGGCCCCGGGAAGAGCGGTGGCGCGGGTGAAGTCGCCGCGCACCGGCAGCACCTGAAGCCCCGGATAGGCTCCAGCGATCGCCTGAGCCGCGGGCGCCAGCGCCTCCTCGGAGATGTCGATGGGCACGTAGGCCGCGACCTGGGGCGCGGCGTCGAGCAGCAGCCGCGTCTTGCGACTGGAGCCGCTGCCGAACTCCACCAGGGCTGCACCCTGCGGGATGCGCGCTGCGATCGCAGGGACGATCTCCTCGAGCAGCGCCAGCTCCGTGCGCGTCGGATAGTATTCCGGCAACGCGGTGATCTGTTCGAACAGGTCCGACCCCGCCTCGTCGTAGAGCCATTTGCTCGGCAAGGCCTTGCGGGGCCGGGAGAGCCCTTCCAGCACGTCGGCCTTGAAGGCGCGCGCCTGGTCGTCGTCGGCGGGCGTGTCGCCCGCCAGACGCACGCCGAACATCTGCCACCGGCGGTCGGGCGGGAAGAAGTTGCGGTAGGTGGCGCGGCTGTGGCCCTCGGGCGTCGCGCACGAGCCTCCGCGCAGGACGATCTGGTTGACCATGAACTTGCCGTTGTATTCGCCCACCGCGCCGGGTGCCGGCTCGAACCCCGGATAGGGCGCGTAGGCGCTGGCCGTCCATTGCCAGGCTGAGTCGTAGAGCTGGCGCAGGGGCTCCGCGTCGTCGTCCGCGGGGTCGGACCCGAAGTCCGTGACCGCCGCCTCCCACTCGCTCTCCAGCGGCAGGCGCAGGCCGCGCCAGCGCGCGTAGGCGTCCGCCTCGTAGGCGCTGACATGCAGCACGGGCGCGTGCGGATCGAGCGGACGCAGGCCGTGGAGGCCGAACTCGCTCCACCCCGCCGCGGTCTCGCTCCAGTAGAGCGGCGCGCGCCATCCGTTCGCCTGGGCGGTCGCGAACCCGTCGGAGAGCCACAGCGAAGGGTCGCCGTAGCCGCCGGCCTCCATGAACGCCAGCCATTCCGCATTGGTGACGAGGCGGTCCGCCAAACGGAAAGGACGCAGGTGCACGCTGTGCGCAGGCCCCTCGCTGTCGAAGCCGAACGCCTCGCCGTCCGGCCGCCCGATCCGTACGAGGCCGCCGGGATGGGTCCGCCAGCGCACCGCGCCCGGATCTTCCACAGGCCTCGGCGGCGGTCCCGGATCGAAGACGGGAAGCAGCGGGCTGCAGGAGAAGAGGTGGAGGACGTCGGTGACGAGCAACTCCTGGTGCTGCTCCTCGTGGTTGAGCCCCAGCACGATCAAGTCGCGCGCCTCCCGCGGCAGGGGGCCCTTCAGCAGGCGAAGGATCGCCTTGTCGACATGCGAACGGTAATCGCGGACACGTTCGGCGGAGGGGCGGGTGACGAGCCCTCGCGTCTCGCGCGACGGGCGCGGTCCCACCGCTTCGTAGTAGCTGTTGAAGAGGACCCGGAACTCCGCGTCGAAGGCCGCGTGGGCGGCGGCGAACCGATCCAGCACGAACGTCTCGAAGAACCAGGTCGTGTGCGCGAGGTGCCACTTGGCGGGACTCGCGTCCGGCATCGACTGCGGTCCCATGTCCTCGTCCGTCAACGTGGCGACACATTCGAGCGACCGTCGCCGGACGCGCCGATAGCGCGCCGCGAGGTCCTCCCCCGGATCGGGCGGACCCGCTCCGTCCTCGGAGGCGGGCGTGGAGACGGCGGCGCTCGTCGTAGTCATGTCCCCCAGCCTTCCTCGAAGCGACCCTGCGCCTTAACAAATGACTTCAGCATCTCTGAGTAGTCGCCGATGCCGCGCAAGAGGAACGTATGTAGGGGGGCGACGTTTCCGCACCACATCTCTCGCCGTCGATCGTGTTCGGAGCGCGTTCCCCTGCCCACCCCCGACGCGCCTCCCTCGCCGCCTTGCGGTCGGCCCCGCGACGCCAACGATCCCTGGCGCGACGACGTGCTCGCGCTGATCCCGTCGCTCAGAGCGTTCGCGTGGTCGCTCTGTCATCAGCGGGCCGAGGCGGACGACCTCGTCCAGGATACCCTGATCAAGGCCTGGACGCATCGCGAGAAGTTCGAGATGGGGACCAACCTGCGCGCCTGGCTGTTCACCATCCTGCGCAACACCTACTACACGGCCGTGGTCCGCCGGCGCAGGGAAGTGCGCGACGAGGACGGCAAATACGCCGCCACCCTCGCCACCGCACCGTCCCAGGATTGGAGCGTCGCCATGCACACGCTGCAGGCGGCGCTCCGCCGCCTGCCCGACGAGCACAGGGAGGCGCTGGTCCTCGTCGGGGGCGCCGGCCTCACCTACGAGGAGGCCGCCGAGATTTGCGGTTGCGCGCTCGGCACCATCAAGAGCCGGGTGAACCGGGCGCGCGCCCGGCTGCTCACGCTGATGGAGGCGTCTGAAGCCGCCGACACGTTCGCCGACGCGCCGACCCTCGCCGCCCACGCATCCTGACGCTCAGCGCCGCGTCGCGGTAGGGGCGGACGAGCGGACGCAGGCCCGCTCGAAGGCGCTCTCCAGCGCGTCGCACAGCGTGATCAGGGATGACGGCACAGGCGCGGCGACCACGTCGTCGAACATCCTGCGCAGACCGTCGCCCACGCCTGCGCAGTTTTGGCCTGCGTCCGGCTGGGGCGGCGACGCCATGGAACGCGAGGTTTCCTGCCGAACACCCAAGGGCGCACTCCGTCGGGAAGCGGAATCCGGCTCGCGACCGCTTGTCCCTGAGTCCGCCTTTAGCAAGCGTCCCACCTCTGCGTCAAAGCCCCCGGTCGGCGGGAACCGCGGACCCGCGTCTCACAGTTAATCAAACGGGGCCTGCAGAGGAGAACACGTCATGTCTGACAGGGACGTCCATCGAGACCCTGGTCCGGAGCACGAGCGCGGTCGAGAGCGCGACCCCCATCCGGACGCTTCCGGCGAGCGTGAACATCGATCGTGGAGCAGCCAAGAAAGCGAGCGCGACTCGCGGTCCGGCTCCAGCCCTTACGGCCGCATCGGATCGGGCGTGGATACCGCCTCGCGGGGCGGCTTCACCGGCGGCGGCTACGGCGACCAAGGCGGCTTCGGCTCGCAGCACGGCCAGGGAGGCTACGCCTCGCCCGCACAGGGGTCGCGCTACGGCCAGACCGGCTCTGAGTGGGGCCGCTCCGGCTACGGGTCGGCGTCGGGCGAGGGGATGGACCGGGGGAGGAGCTACGGCGGCGGCCAGGCCGGAGGGTTCGGCGCGACCAGCTACGACGCCGAAGGCCGTAAGGACGGTGCCCGGCCCCGAGACTACGGCTTCCGAGGCCAAGGCGGGGGCCAATGGGGCGGTCGCGACGCTCCCGGGGAGGGCGGCTACGGACGGGCCGACGACGCGGGCGCCGCAGGCGGCGGCGCCTATGGCCAGGGCGACGACGGCCGCTCGGCGCAGCGCTCGGCGTATCGGCATGACGCGTCCTCGGATGCGGAAGCGGGAGGCGCGCGGGACTTCGGCGCCACCAGCGACCGACACGACCACGACGACCACGAGCCCCACTATCGGACATGGCGCGAGCAGCAGCTCGCCGCCCACGACCGTGACTACGACCGCTGGCGGACGGCGCAGTCGCAGCGCTACGACGCGGACTACCGCCGGTACCGCGACGAGCGGCACGACCACTTCAGCCGAAGCTTCGGCGACTGGCGAAACCAGTCGACGCAGGACGCGGGCGCGGCGAGCGCAGGTCAGGTTGAGCCCGCTTCCTCCCAGACGCATCCGCCCGCAACGGCGTCCACGGGCGTCGGGACGGGGTCGGCGCTCACTGCGGCGGACGACAGCCTGCGCAGCGTGACCGACGGGCGCACGCACAAGCCCGCTGACGACACCAAGCCCGACGCCGATACATCGGACGGCAAGGCGCGGACCCACGCCTCCTGACGGCTTGGCTCACCAGCCCGCCAGCCCCCGGCGCACAGCGTCGGGGGCTTCGTCGCTCGGAGTGCGCGCGAGACTAAGCACGGCGCGCAGTCCGGGGGCGTTGTCCTGAAGCTGCAGGCCGCCCCCATGGAGCTTGGCGCAGGCGGCGACGATCGCCAGACCCAGGCCTGAGCCCGCCGAGGTGCGCGCGGGATCCAGGCGCACGAACCGCTCCTGCACGCGCCCGCGCTGATCCGCCGCCACGCCTACGCCCGTGTCGGCGACGATCACGCGGGCGCGGTTCGCGTCGGCATCGACCGTCACGCGCACGGAGGCTCCCTCACCCGCATGCTGGGCGGCGTTGTGAAGCAGGTTGCCGATCGCCTGGCGCAGCAGGGCCTCGTGCGCCAGGAGCCGGATCGGGGTCGGCGGCGGCGTGAACTCCGGCGCCTGCCCGCCGTCCTCCAGCAAGGGAGCGAAGAAGTCGGCGATCTCCGCCGCCAGCGCGCCGAGATCGACGGGCGTCATCATCTCGCGCGACAGGCCGGTCTCGGCGCGCGCGATGTCGAGCAGGGCCGAGAGCGTGCCCAGGGTGCGGTCGGCTTCCGCATGGGCGGTCTCGATGGCGTCGAGCCGCTCCTCCTCGGTCGCGCCCCGGTGCATGGCGCGGGCGAGCGCCCCCTTCATGCGGGTGAGAGGCGAGCGCAGGTCGTGCGCCAGGCTGTCGGTGACGGTGCGCATGCCCGTCATCAGTTCCTCGATCCGCGCCAGCATGGCGTTGAGCGAGGCGCCCACGCGGCCGAACGGGTCGTCGCGGTTCGACAGCGGCGTGCGGGCCGAGAGGTCGCCCGAGGCGATCCGCTCCGCGGTGGCGGCGATGGCGTCGACGCGCTGCAGGATCAGGGCGTTGAGCACCAGCCCCGCCGCGAAGCCCGCCGCCGCCACGATCGCCAACGCCGCCACGAAGCCGTAGAGCACCGCCCGCTCGAAGCCATGGATGCCCGAGAGGTCGCGGCCGACGACCAGCATGTCGCCCGCCGGCAGCCGCGTGGCCACGACGCGCAGGGTCGCGGGGTTCGGCCCGCCCACCCGCACGCGCGCCCAGTCGGCCTCGACGAAGCGGGGGTGCTCGGCGCCGATGTCGCCCGCCAGCGCCCGTCCGGCAGGGTCGAACAGGCCGTAACGCTCGCCGGTGACGCTGTAGCGGGCGCGGCGGGCGATGGCGGCGCCGGCGCTGGCGAGCCCTTGCTCCTGCGCCACCTCGACGAGGAGGTCGCGTTCAGCCAGCGCCTGCGCCCGCTCGCGCTCGGAAATCAGTCGCGCCCCGGCGCCGTACACCAGCACCAGGGCCACCGCGCTCGCCGCCGCGACCAGCGCCACGGCGAACATCAGGAACGCCTGCGGGGCGAGCCGCCCGCCCGTGCGCCAGCGCCCGAACCCCGAGCCTGACGCGGCGAAGGTCACGGCGTCTCTGACAGGCGATAGCCGACGCCCCGAAGCGTGTGGAGCAGCGGCCGCTCGAAGCCCTCGTCCAGCTTCTTGCGCAGGCGGCTGATGTGGGTGTCGATGATCGAGGTGTGGGGGTCGAAACGATAGTCCCACACCTGCTCCAGCAGCATGGTGCGGGTGACGACCCGGTCCTTGTTGCGCAGGAAATACTCCAGGAGCTTGAACTCCCGCGGCAGGAGGTCAAGCGAGCGACCCTGGCGGGTGACCTTGCGGGACAGGAGGTCCATGGCGACGTCGCCGCAGCGGAGCATGGTCTCCACCGCCCTCCCCGCGCCCCGCCGTACGAGGTTCTCCAGCCGCGCGTGCAGTTCGCTGAAGCCGAACGGCTTGGTGAGGTAGTCGTCGCCACCCGCCCGCAGGCCGGACACCCGCTCGTCCAGCTGGCTGAGCGCCGAGAGGATCAGGATCGGCGTTTCGACGCCGCCCGCCCGCAGCGCCTTGACCACCGACAGCCCGTCCATCCCCGGCACCATCCGGTCCATCACCACCGCGTCGAAGCTGGAGGAGGACGCCAGGTACAGGCCGTCGCGGCCGTCGGTGGCGTGCTCGACGGTGTAGCCCGCCTCGCGCAGGCCTTTGGTCAGGTAGTCCGCCGTGTCGGCGTCGTCCTCGACCACCAGGATGCGTCCGCTCATCGCCTCGCCGCCACCACGCCGCCCGATGGCGACCGGCAAGGTCTAGGCCGGTTTCGCTGAACCGCTAAGCCCCTCCCCCGTTCAGGCGCGGGTCATCCGCTCGCCGAGAGGGCGCCGCCATGTCGAACGCGAACGGGATGCTGGACTGCGCCATCGTCGGCGGCGGTCCCGGCGGGCTGACCGCGGCCACCTACCTGGGGCGACAGAAGCGCACCTTCCGGCTGTTCGACGCCGGCGAGAGCCGCGCCGCATGGATCCCCACCAGCCACAACACCCCCGGTTTCCCCGAAGGCCTGTCCGGCGAGGCCATGCTGGCGCGCTTCCGGGAGCAGGCGGAGCGCTACGGCGCCGAGATCGTGCGCGCCGAAGTGACGAGCCTGGCGAAGGACGGCGACAGCTTCGTCCTGGCCACGGCGGACGGCGAGACCCGCGCCCGGCGCGTGATCCTCGCCACCGGCGTCGCCGACCGCGAGCCCGACCTGCCCGACGTGTTCGACGCGGTGAAGAAGGGCCTGATCCGCATCTGCCCGATCTGCGACGGCTACGAGAGTTCGGGGCTCGACATCGGGGTCATCGGCAACTGCGAACACGCCGCAGCCGAGGCGCTGTTCATCCGCACTTGGTCCGACCGGGTGACGGTGATCGTGCCCCGTACGTTGGGCATGGTCTCCGAGGCGCGCCGGAAGGACTTGGCCGACGCCGGCATTGCCATCATCGAGTCGCCGATCGAGCACGTCTCCGTCGTCGATGGTCACCTGAGCTGCCTGGACATCGGGGGGGAAACGCGCCGGTTCGACGTGGTCTACGCCGCGCTGGGCGTCGATCCCCGCAACGCCCTGGCGCACACGGCCGGCGCGCGCCTGGACGACGAGGGGCGCTTGCCCGTCGACGCGCACCAGCAGACCTCGGTGGAGGGCCTCTACGCCGCCGGCGACATCGTGCGCGGACTGAACCAGGTCGCGGTCGCCTGCGCGGACGCCGCGGTGGCCGCCATCGCCGTGCACAACAGCCTGCCGCGCAACTACGCCTGAGGCCGGTCCGTTCAGCGCACGGACGAGGAGGAGACCATGGCCGAGACGCCCGCGCAGAAGGAAACGGTCGAGCGCGTCATGCACGAATTCAAGCATGGCGAGCTGAAGGGCCGCGACGGCAAGGTCGTGAAGAGCCGCAAGCAGGCCGTGGCCATCGGCCTGTCGGAGGCGGGCGACTCGAACCGGAAGACGCCCGAACAGAACCGTCACAACCTCGCTCGCGGGAAAGCGAACGAACGCGAGGGGCGGACGGGGGAGCAGGAGGCGGAGGGCGAGACCTCCATCCAGCACAACCGCTCCGAGCTCTATGCGGAGGCAAGGAGGCGCGACATCCCCGGCCGCTCCAAGATGAACAAGGCGCAGCTCGAAAAGGCGCTCGCGCGCTGAGCCCTACCCCGGCTCCGCCCGCACGCGGCGCACCACGCGCGTGAAGCCTTCGCCGAACACGCGGTAGGCGAAGGCGATCGAGACGCTCACCGCCAGCCCCCCTCGAGGCGCTTGAGGCTGTCCGGCAGGCTGCGCTCGCCCTTCAGCTTCGGGAACGCGCCCGTCGAAACCCGGAACAGGAGGCGGTTACGCGCCGCGGCGGCGCGCGGCAGCCGCCCGCAGGACCCTCGGCTCCCTGCTTGCCTGCCGCGACGGGCTCCGCCAAGCAGGGCCGCGTTCGGGAGACTTCATGTCGCGACGGTTCACGCTCTACATCCTTGTCGGCATGGCGCTGGGGCTTGTGGCCGGGGGGCTGGCGAACGCCTACGCGCCCGACCCGAAGGCGGCCGCGGCGGACTTCTCGCTCGTCACCGACGTGTTCCTGCGCCTGATCCGGATGATCATCGCCCCGCTCGTGCTCTCGACCCTGGCGTCAGGGATCGCGCACATGGGGGCCGGGAGCGCGGTCGGACGCGTCGGCGCCAAGGCGATCGCCTGGTTCCTGGCCGCGGGCGTCGCCTCGCTGATCATCGGCATGATCGTGGTCGAGATCGTGCGCCCGGGCGCGGGGCTCTCGCTGGCCATCCCACCGGCGGACGCGGCGGGCGCGGCGGGCGTGCAGACGCAGCTTTCGGCCAAGACCTTCCTGGAGCACGTCTTCCCCGCCTCGATCGCCGACGCCATGGCGAAGAACGAGATCCTGCAGATCGTGGTCTTCTCGGTCTTCCTGGGCTTGGCGGTCGCCAACGTCGGCGAGGCGGGCAAGCCGCTGCTGGCGGGGCTGGAATCCCTCGCCACGGTGATGCTGAAGGTGACGAACTACGTGATGCTGACCGCGCCGCTGGCGGTGTTCGCCGCCATCGCAGCGGCGGTGGCGACGCAGGGGCTGGGCGTGGTGCTGACCTACGCCAAGTTCGTCGGCGGCTTCTACGCGGCGTTGGCGGTGCTGTGGCTGGCGATCCTGGGCGCCGGCGCGGCGGTCGTCGGCATGCTCCGAGCGCGGGACCTGTTCGGTGTGATCCGCCAGCCGGCGCTCCTGGCCTTCTCCACCGCCACGTCCGAGGCCGCCTATCCGCGCACGCTGGAGGAGCTGGAGCGGTTCGGCGTCTCCAAGCGGATCGCCAGCTTCGTGCTGCCGCTGGGCTATTCCTTCAACCTGGACGGCTCGATGATGTACTGCACCTTCGCGAGCCTCTTCATCGCGCAGGTCTACGGCGTTCACCTGGACCTTAGCCAGCGGGCGCTGATGCTGCTGCTGTTCCTCGTCACCTCCAAGGGCATAGCGGGCGTGCCCCGCGCCTCGCTGGTGGTGATCGCCGCCACCCTGCCCTACTTCCACATCCCGGAGGCGGGGCTGCTGCTCGTGCTCGGCGTCGACCACTTCCTCGACATGGGCCGCAGCGCCACCAACGTGGTGGGCAACGCGGTGGCCGCCGTCGTCGTCGCCAGGTTCGAGGGTGAGCTCGGGCCGCCCGACCCCGCCGCCGTCCCCGCCTGAACCTCTTCCCGCCTCCCGGACGTTCATCGGTGAGACGCCATCAAGGACATCGCATGCGGATCG
>CAZZZR010000024.1:0-16993 GCA_964658605.1 uncultured Caulobacter sp.
AGAGCACCTTGGCGATCAGCTCGCAGCCGGTGATGACCAGGGAGACGATCGAGGCGGCGCCGAAGCTGGTCGCCTGCATGGCCAAGTTCCCCGCGCCCTTGAAGGTGTCGTACAGCCCCTTGCCGATGCCGAGGTTCATCGCCCGCTCGATCGAGGCGGCGATCACGCCGGGGTGTCCCTCGTTCAGGACCACGCCCTTGCCCAGGGTGTAGGCGATATAGCGGTGGTAGCAGGCCACCGTCGTGTCCTTGATGCCGGTCGCCACATCGATGGCGCCGCCCAGGAACGGGACCGCCGAGACGAACACGTTGCCCGCCACCAGGTTCACAAGCTTGGTCGCAGGTCCCCAGATCGTCTCGAACTTCTCCAACGACGAAGAGTTGTAGAACTCCGAATATTTAGTCTTGAGCGACTCCCATATCTTCTTGGCGAAGTCCATCAGGTACTTCTTGATCTTCTCCCAGAGGGTCAGCTGAATGCTGGGCGCGCCGGGCTTGGGGCCGGCGGGCTTGGAGCCGCGCTGCTCCAGCACCTTCAGCGAGACCTCCTTGACCCCTTTGGCGGCCTTCACGGCCATGCCCGGGATGTTCAGCGCGTCGATGTCGGCGACGCTCTCGAAGACGTCGTACGCGCCCTCGATCAGCACCTTCCCGACGCCGGACTCCACCTCCATCTGGCTGAAGAGGTAGACCAACCCCTTGCGGCTGTGCGCCAGCGCGTCGTCATAGGGGGTCGCCGCCCGCGGGTTCAGCAGCTCCTCGAGCTTGGAGAAGGCGGCGCGCCCGTTGCGCTTGGACTGGCGCCAGCCCATGCCTTCCTTCAGCTTCCACGCCTCGAAGGTGCGCCGCACCTTGCTGAGGTTGGAGTCGGACTTCAGCTCCTCGTACGACTTGAGCGCCTGATCGAGGTCCTTGAGCTGGTCGCTGCGGAACAGCCCCATCACGGCCGTATCCGACATCCAGGTCTTCGAAGGGATCAATTCCAGCGCCATGGCCCCCGCCCATCGTCTCTCGCGGCCGTCCGCACGACCGACGCGGGAATAGGGACGGGAGGCGCCGCGTTGACAATCGCCCGAAGGCGCCTGCGACAACGTGCGCGGGCTAGCGGCCGCCCATGCCCTCGCGCAGCTGCAGCACCTCGTCGCGCCCGGCCTTGATGGGGTCGTAGGCGCGCAGGATCGCGTCCCGCACGGGGCCTGAGGTGCCGTGGTCGGCCAGGGCGGCGTCGAACCGGGCGAGCAGGTGCGCCTCGCCCGCCTCCACCTCGTCCAACGCCGCGTCGTCGCCATGGGCCAGCTTGGCCTTCAGCCCGGCGAAGGCGTGCTGCGCCAGGCCCAGCATCTCGGCGAGGCCATGGCCGGGGGCGCGGGGCGAGCCCCCGAGCCGGTTGACTTCCGCTTCGAGATCGCTGGCGGCTTGCGTCTGGTCGGCGGCGCGCCGCTGGAACAGGCCGGAGAAGCGGCCGTCCTCCCCGGCGGCGTCGGTCAGGGCGTGGGCGGCGGCGTGCAACTCGCCGATCAGGCCGCTCAGCACGTGGATGTCGTGGTCGCTCGAAGGCATGGCAGGCTCCATCTACCCGGGGGCAACGCCTGCGCCCGCGGCTTTGCTCCCGGCGCCCGCGCCTCTATGTCAGCGCCGATGCAGCTTCCCCAGGCCCGACTAGACCAGGTGCTCGACCGCTTCCGCGAGGTGGAGGCGAGGATGGGCGCCGCCACGGACGGGGCGGAGATCGTGCGCCTCTCCAAGGAGCACGCCGAGCTGAAGCCTGTGGCCGACGCCGTCTCCGCTCTGGCCGCGTTGCGGGCGGAGGCGGCCGACCTGGAGGTCATGGCGGCCGGCGGCGACCTCGACATGGCGGCCCTCGCCCGTGACGAGCTCCCCCACGTGGAGGCGCGCCTGCCGGTGCTGGAACACGAGGTCGCGCTGCTGCTCGCCCCCCGCGACAAGGACGCCGACGCCAGCGCCATCCTGGAGGTGCGGGCGGGGACCGGCGGCGACGAGGCGGCCCTGTTCGTCGGCGACCTCTTCCGCATGTACGAGCGCTACGCGGCCCTGCAGGGCTGGCGGGTGGAGGTGGAGGATGCGAGCGAGGGGGACGCCGGCGGCTTCAAGGAGATCGTGGCCTCGGTCTCCGGCCAGGGCGTGTTCGGCAAGCTGAAGTTCGAGAGCGGCGTCCACCGCGTGCAGCGCGTGCCCGCCACCGAGGCGCAAGGCCGCATCCACACCAGCGCCGCCACCGTCGCCGTGCTCCCCGAGCCCGAGGACGTCGACATCGTGGTCAACGACGCCGACATCCGCATCGACACCTACCGCTCCTCCGGCGCGGGCGGCCAGCACGTCAACAAGACGGACTCGGCGGTGCGCATCACCCACATGCCCACCGGGATCGTGGTGACGAGCTCGGAGAAGAGCCAGCACCAGAACCGCGCCAAGGCGATGAAAGTGCTCAAGGCCCGCCTCTACGACCTCAAGCGCTCCACTCTCGACGCCGAACGCGCGGCCAGCCGCAAGGAGCAGGTCGGCTCCGGCGACCGCAGCGAACGCATACGCACCTACAACTTCCCCCAGGGCCGCGTCACCGACCACCGCATCAACCTGACCCTCTACACCCTCCCCAAGGTGATCGAGGGCGAGGGCTTGGACGAGGTGGTCCAGGCCCTGGTGGCCGACGACCAGGCGGCGCGGCTGGCGAGCCTGGAGGGGGAGCTGGGGTGAACACCCTCCGCGTGATCGCCCTGGCCGTCTTGGCTGCGGCACGCCTTGCGCTGCACCCAGGACGGAGACGGGCTGGAGCGGCCGATCTCGGTTGAGGCCTGTCGCTTTGCGCTGGTTCAAGGAAACCGTGTGTCCCAGGACGTCTAAGCACTGACTTCGGAGAGCCGGGTCAACACCACCTTGGGCGACTGGCGCACCGCGCCCGCAACTGCCGCCTTGAGCAATGGAAGCTACGTCATCGTCTGGGAGAGCGCGGGTCGGCGGATAGGCCGCGCTTGCCCTAGTCGGGGGCGGCGGGCTAGACGGGACGCAGCTTCCGGAGTTTCGCCGCCATGGCCGCCATCCTGCCGATCCTGATCTTCGTGGTCGTCGTGGCGATCGGCAACCGGCTGGAGTTCGGCTCGTTCGACTGAGCCGCGTGGGCGCCGGGGCCGCCCTCGTCACCGGGGGCGCCAAGCGCGTCGGGCGCGCGCTGAGCCTGGCGCTCGCCCGCGCCGGCTATGACGTCGCCGTGCATCACCGGGGGGACGCCGAGGCCGCGTCGGACCTGTGTCGCGAGATCGAGGCGTCCGGCCGCCGCGCCGCGGCGGTGCAGGGGGACCTCTCCGACCCGGCGGCGCCCGAGCGCGTCGTCTCCGTCGCGCGCGAGGCGGTCGGCCCGCTGGCCGTGCTGGTCAACAACGCCTCGCTGTTCCAGGACGACCGGATCGGAACGCTCACGGCCGAAGGCTTCGACGCCCACATCGCCGCCAACCTGCGCGCGCCGATCCTCCTGGCGCAGGCCTTCGCAGCCCAGGTCGAGGCGGCGGACGGGAAGGCGTGCGTGGTCAACATCCTCGACCAGCGCGTGCTCAAGCCCAATCCGCAGTTCTTCAGCTACAGCCTCAGCAAGGCGGGGCTGTGGTGGGCCACGCGCACCCTCGCCCAGGCGCTCGCGCCCTGCGTGCGCGTGAACGGGATCGGGCCCGGGCCGACCTTGCCCTCCATCCACCAGAGCCAGGCCGAGTTCGACGCCGAAGCCGCCGCCCTGCCGCTGGGGCGCGGCTCGTCGCCGGAGGACTTGGCTTCAGCCCTGCTCTACCTCGTCGGCGCACGCGCCGTGACGGGGCAGATGATCGCGGTCGACGGCGCCCAGCACCTCGCCTGGAAGACGCTGGACATCCCCGGATGAGCAGGCCCGCATGAGCGCCCGCATCGACGGCTTCCGCGTCTTCATGCGCGGCTTGCGGCTGGAGGCCGAGATCGGCGTGCATCCGCACGAGCGCGGCCGCGCTCAACCCCTGACGGTCGATGTCGAGGTCGTGCTCAGCCCCCGTGAGGTCGCCCACATCGGCGACACCGTGAATTACGAACTGCTCCGCGACTACGCCCGCGCGCTCGCCGCCCGCGGCCATGTGGAGCTGGTCGAGACCTACGCCCAGGACCTCGCCCGCGCGGTGCTCCGCGAGACGGGCGGCCTCGAGGTGACGGTGCGGGTCGAGAAGCCGGAAGCTCTGGACGGCGCGCAGGCCGCAGGTGTGGAGGTGCGACTCGTGCGCAAGGGCTGACGCCCGCGTCCGGCAAGATGACGAAGGCTTCATTGGTCGGATTGCGGCGATTATGCGACATTCCCCCGGTCACGATGGAGCCCGAGGCCGATGGCCGATCCCCTGTCCTCCCGACCCGCCTACGCCGGCGAGCACTCGCTGGCCGCCGGCCAGTCGCTGGTGCTGCCGATCGTGGTCTACGCGCTGTTCCTGGTGGCGCTGTTCACCGGCGGCCTGAGCATGATCGCGGGCGTGATCATGGCCTACGTCTTGCGCGGCGAGGCGAGCCATACCGCGCGCACCCACTACACCTTCCTGATCCGCACCTTCTGGGGCGGGATCGTGCTGATCGTGCTTGGCGTCCTGATCATCCTCGTGGGCCTGCCGCTGATCTTCGTGTTGATCGGCATCCCCATGGTGATCGTCGGCGGCCTGATCGCGGGCGCCGCGCACCTGTGGCAGATCGTGCGCTGCGGTTTCGGCCTGTGGCACGCCGCCAACGCCCGCAGCTATCCCGAGCCCCTCACGCCCTTGATCTAGCCCGCTCAGGCCGCTTCGCTGGCGACGGCCACGTGAGGGCTGACGAGACCGAGCGGCACCGCGGTGGTCGACTTCACGCTGCGGATGACGATGCGGCTCTCCACGTTGGCCACGATGCCGAGCGCCAGCAGCTTGTTGCGCTGGAAGTCGTCGAAGGCGTGGATGTCGCGCGTCACCACGCGCAGCACATAGTCCATGCCGCCCGTCACGGTCGCGCAGTGCGCGACCTCGGGCCACGCGCTCACCGCCCGGTCGAACAGCTCCAGGTTCTCGCTGGTGGGGAGCGTCAGCTTGACCTCGAGATAGACCTCGAACGCCAGCCCCAGCTTCTCGCCGTCCAGAAGCGTCACGCGGCGCTGGATGACGCCCACATCCTCCAGCCGCTTGATGCGCCGCCAGCAGGGGGAGGACGACAGCCCGACGCGTTCGGCGATCTCGGCGACCGACAGGCTGGCGTCGTGCTGGATCAGATCGAGGATGCGCGCGTCCACCGCATCGAGGGTCTCCGACAAGATCGTTCCTCCACTCACGCGCCGCCGTCCTTAAATCGGAGGTCTTGCGGCCGGTTCGAGGCATAACATCCCCAAAGACGACAGGCGAGGGCGCCGCACGCGTCAGGTGAACGGCGATCACCGAAACTTGCCGCCGGGCGTTATGCTGCCATAGTCGCCGGCCCTCGTCCCGTCGCGTTCCTCCGCCGCGCCCGCGCGGCCGCCGCCAAGCCCACGGAGCCTCGCCATGAGCCTCGCCTACGCCCCCGAAGCGCCCCCCGCCGCCGACGAAGCGCTCGCCCGCGCTCTCGCCGACGCGTCCCAGGCGGCCACGGCCTTCGTCGCCCAGGCGACGGCGGCGGTGAAGGCCAAGGTCGCGCCCGGCGGCAAGATCGACCGCGACCTGCTCGACGCCGAGCAGCACGTCGTCCACGGCCTGGCCTGGTACGCCACCTATGCCGAGCTGTTCCGCCAACTGGAGGGCTGGGTCGCGCGGCTGTCGGAGGGGGGCGCGTTCGGGGAGACGGAGCGGGTGCTGGGAGGGCTCCTGGCCGCCGAATACGCCGCACAGCTGATGGGCGGGATCGCCATGAACCAGGGGGAGGTGATCCGCCCGGCCGACTTCGGCGTCTCCGGCCAGGCGCTGGGCGCCTTCTACGCCGGCGGCTGGGCGGA
Organism: uncultured Caulobacter sp.; assembly: GCA_964658605.1. GTDB lineage: Bacteria > Pseudomonadota > Alphaproteobacteria > Caulobacterales > Caulobacteraceae > JASLDZ01. The sequence continues at coordinate 5,947 of CAZZZR010000024.1, forward strand.
TGCGCTCCAGCCCTTCGGCTCCCAGGCCGCGAAGACCCGCGCCGCGGAGCTGGTCGCCGACGCCAAGGGGCGCGCCACGGTCGAGGCCACGGGCCTGGACGAGACCTACGAGATGATCCGCGACCAGTTCCACGCCTTCGCGGAAGAAAAGGTGCGCCCCTTCGCCCACGAATGGCACCTGAAGGACGAGCTGATCCCGCTGGAGCTGGTGGAGGAGCTGGGCGCGCTCGGCGTGTTCGGCCTGACGGTGGAGGAGGCGTTCGGCGGCTCCGGCATGGGTAAGACCGCCATGTGCGTCGTGTCCGAGGAGCTTTCCCGCGGCTACATCGGCGTGGGTTCGCTGGGCACCCGTTCCGAGATCGCGGCCGAACTGATCGCGCTCGGCGGCACGGACGAGCAGAAGGCGCATTGGCTGCCCAAGATCGCCTCGGGCGAGATCCTGCCCACCGCCGTCTTCACCGAGCCCAACACCGGCTCCGACCTCGGCGCGCTCCGCACCCGCGCCGTGCGCGACGGCGAGGACTTCGTGGTGAGCGGGAACAAGACCTGGATCACCCACGCCGCCCGCGCGGACGTGATGACGCTCCTGGTCCGCACGGTCGAGGGCACGACCGACCACCGCGGCCTCTCGATGCTGCTGGCGGAGAAGCCCCGCGGGACCGAGGGCGAGGATTTCCCCGCGCAGGGGATGAGCGGCGGCGAGATCGAGGTTTTGGGCTACCGGGGCATGAAGGAGTACGAGCTCGGCTTCGACGGCTTCCGCGTGCCGGCCGCGAACCTGCTGGGCGGGGTCGAGGGGCAGGGCTTTAAGCAGCTGATGGCCACCTTCGAGAGCGCCCGCATCCAGACCGCCGCCCGCGCCGTCGGCGTGGCGCAGGGCGCGATGGAGAGCGGGCTCGCCTACGCGCAGGAGCGCAAGCAGTTCGGCCAGGCGCTGTTCGCCTTCCCGCGCGTGCACAACAAGCTGGCGATGATGGCGGCCGAGATCCTCGGCGTGCGCCAGCTCACCTATTTCGCCGCGGCCGAGAAGGACGAGGGCCGCCGCTGCGACCTTGAGGCGGGGATGGCCAAGCTGCTCGCCGCCCGCGTCGCCTGGGCCGCCGCCGACAACGCGCTCCAGATCCACGGCGGCAACGGGTTCGCGCTGGAATATCCCGTCAGCCGCATCCTGTGCGACGCGCGCATCCTCAACATCTTCGAGGGCGCGGGCGAGATCCAGGCGCAGGTCATCGCGCGGCGCCTGCTCGAGGGCTGAGCCGAACCCGAAGCGGCTCCCGCAGCTTGGTCCCAGGGCGCCTTCCTCAGGCCCGCGTTTCCAGCCCGCTGAACAGCATCCGGATCTTCGTCTGGGTGTGGGCGATCAGCTTGTCGACGGGCCAGCGCTTGTACCAGGCGTGGCGCCAGTTGCCCTGGTACATGCCGTGGATGGTCTCGACCGCGGCGTCCACGTCGAGGTCCGCGCGCAGCTCGCCGCGCGCCACCCCGTCCGCCACGATGGTGCGGTAGGCGGCGAACAGGTCCCGGTGGGCGTCCTGCATGGCGAACTCGGTCGACAGGCTCCAGTCGAAGCCCGCGCCGATGTAGGCGATAACCAGGGGGATGTTGGGGAAGTCGCGCTCGTAGGCGCGGGCCAGCAGGGCGCAGATCCGTTCCCGGACCGGCCCTTCGAGCGTGGGCGCCAGGGCGCGAAGCTCCTCCAGGAGCTTGCCCGACTGCTCCATCCGCACATGATGCAGGATGTCGGCCTTGTCCTCGAAGGTCGTGAACACGCCGCCGACGGACAGGCCGGCCCGGTCGGCGATCATGCGCACGGTGGTCGAGGCGTAGCCGAATTCGTCGAACAGGGCGTGCGCCGCGTCGAGCACGCGTCGGCGGCTCGCCTCCCGCTGGGCGTCACGCGGTCTGATGCGGGCGTCGGCGTCCATGGATCTCCCCGTGCAGGCCCGAACGCGTGCGTTGGCGAAGGCCCGTTTCGCAGCCTAGATAGGGTGTCATGGACACCGTCATCAATATCCTGATCGCGCTTTCCCTGTTCGGGGTCGTCGTGCCGCTCGGATGGGGGCTTTTCGCCATGGCGCGCGGCGGCGAGTACGGCCGCGAGTGGTCCAACCGGATGATGGGCTGGCGCGTGAAGATGCAGGCCGTCGCCATCGTGATGCTGGTGCTCGGCTTCTGGTACAAGGCCACCCACTAGGCCGCGCGACGGCCGCCCGGAGCGCTTGGCCGTGGTCGTCCTCAATCGCATCTACACCCGCACCGGCGACGCCGGCACGACGCGGCTGGCCACCGGCGAGGAGGTCTCCAAGACCGACGCCCGGGTTGCGGCCTACGGCGACGTGGACGAGACCAATGCTGTGATCGGCGTTGCGCGGCTCCATGCAGCCGACGAGGTCGACGCCATGCTGGAGCGCATCCAGAACGACCTGTTCGACCTCGGCGCCGACCTGGCCACGCCCGAGCGCGACAAGCCGCTCGGCTGGGAGGCGCTGCGCATCACCCAGGGCCAGGTGGACCGACTGGAGCGGGAGATCGACGCGCTGAACGCCGAACTCTCGCCGCTCACCTCGTTCGTGCTCCCGGCCGGGACGCCGCTCGCCACGCACCTGCATCTGGCGCGCACGGTCTGCCGCCGGGCCGAGCGCCGCGCCGTCGCGCTGGCCTCAACCCCCGGGGAGCGGGTGAGCGCGGAGGCTCTGAAATACCTCAACCGCCTGTCCGACCTGCTCTTCGTCGCCTCGCGTTGGGCGAACGGCAAGGGGGCCGAGGATGTGCTGTGGAGGCCGGGCGCCACCCGCTGAGCACCTTGCCGCTTTGTAATGTGCGAGGTGCGCGGCCCCGTGCATGATCTCGCTCCTTCTGGCGGAGGCGATCGATGCGCAAGACCTGGCTCCTGGCGGCGACGGCCGTCACTCTCCTGGCGTCGGCCTCGGCGGGCGCGGCGGCGGACAAGCCGCTCTACGGGGGCTGGGGTCTGGATACGGCGGGCATGGACCGGAGCGTCAAGCCGGGCGCGGACTTCTTCGACTACGTGAACGGCGCCTGGGACCGGAACACGCCCATCCCCGCGGACAAGTCGAGCTACGGCATCGACTATGTGCTGTCGGACGGGGCGGAGAAGAACCTGCGCGCGATCCTGGAGGCCGATCCCTCGACGGTGACCGGCCCCGCAGCCGCCGACGCGGTGAAGGTGCACGCGGCCTACCGGGCGTTCCTGGACGAGAAGCGGGTGAACGCCCTGGGCGCGGCGCCCCTGGCTCCCGACCTCGCCGCCATCCGCGCGGCGAAGACCAAGGCTGAGCTGGCGGCGCTCATGGGGACGGCGTCGGAGGGCTTCCAGTCGTCCTTCTTCGGTCTCTACATCAGCGAGGACCTGAAGACCCCGTCGCGCTACGCCGTCTACATCGGCCAGGGCGGGCTCGGCCTGCCGGACCGCGACTACTATCTGACGCCGGAGTTCGCGGCGAAGAAGGCGGCCTACCAGGCCTATATCGCGCAGATCCTGACGCTGGCCCGGTGGGCGGAGCCGGAGGCGAACGCCAAGGCCGTCGTCGAACTCGAGACCGCGATCGCCAAGGCGAGCTGGACGCGCGCCGAGCGCCGCGACCCGGTGAAGATGTACAACCCGATGACGCCCGCCGAGCTCGAGAAGGCGGCGCCCGGCTTCGACTGGGGCGCGGCCCTGCGGGCGGCGAACCTCGGCGGCGTCACCCGCGTGGTCGTCAACGAGAACACGGCGCTCCCCAAGATCGCGGCCATCTACGCCCAGACGCCGCTGCCGGTGCTGCGCGCCTGGGCGGCCTTCCACGCGGCCGACTCCGCGGCGCCCTACCTCGACAAGCGGTTCGACGACGCGCACTTCGCCTTCCAGGGACGCACGCTGTCCGGCCAGCCGACGCAGCGCGAGCGCTGGAAGCGGGCGGTGGCTCTGGTGGACGGCGGCATGGGCGAGGCGGTAGGCCGCGTCTATGTCGCCAAATACTTCCCACCCGAGTCCAAGGCGAAGATCGACGCCCTGGTGCGCGAGCTGATCGTGGCCATGGGCGCGCGCATCGACCGGCTCGACTGGATGAGCCCCGCCACCAAGGCCAAGGCGCACGAGAAGCTGGCTCAGTTCACCGTCAAGGTCGGCTACCCCGACAAGTGGCGCGACTACTCCGCCGTGCAGGTGAAGGAGGATGACCTCGCGGGCGACGTCCGCGCCTTCCAGCGTTTCGAGTGGAACCGGCAGGTCAGGCGGCTGAACGATCCGGTGGATCGCGCCGAATGGGGTATGACCCCGCAGACCGTGAACGCCTACTACAACCCCGCGCAGAACGAGATCGTCTTCCCCGCCGCGATCCTCGCCCCGCCCTACTTCGACCCGGCGGCGGACGCGGCGGCCAACTACGGCGGCATCGGCGCCACGATCGGCCACGAGATGACGCACGGCTTCGACGACGAGGGGCGCCAGTTCGACGGCAAGGGCGTGCTCACCGACTGGTGGACGGCGGAGGACGCCGCCAAGTTCAAGGTGCAGGCGGCGAGGCTCAACGCCCAGTACGACACCTACTCGCCCTTTCCGGGCGTGCACGTGAAGGGCGACCAGACCACGGGCGAGAACATCGCCGACCTCGGCGGGGCGCTGATCGCGCTGGACGCCTACCACAACTCGCTGCACGGCAAGCCTGCGCCGGTGATCGACGGGCTGACCGGCGACGAGCGCTTCTTCCTCGCCTACGCCCAGTCGTGGCGCGACAAGCGTCGCGAGGACATGGTGCGCCAGCAGATCGCCAGCGACGTGCACAGCCCCGAGAAGTACCGCGTCAACGGCGTCGTGCGGAACGTGGACCCCTGGTACGCCGCCTTCCCCTCCGTGAAGCCGGGCGACCCGCTCTACGTCGCCCCCGCCGACCGCGTGAAGATCTGGTAGCGGCTCAGTCCAGCGCCACGACGCCCCCGAGCCCCCGGCTGCGGCCCGCGTGGTCCATGCCGTAGCCGACGAGGAAGCGGGCGGGGGCCTCCCAGGCGACGTGGTCAGGGGTGATCTCGCGGAGGGTGGGCCAGGGCTTGGTGGCGAAGACGGCGATCTGGACCTCCCGGGCGCCCGCCTTCTCGCAGATGCGCCGGGCGGCCAGCAGCGACAGGCCGCTGTCGATCACGTCGTCGACGATCAGGACCTTCCGGCCCGCCACCGAGCGCTGCAGCCCGCTCCGCTCCACCACTCGCCCGCTGGACTGGGTCTCGTCGCCGTAGCTCGCCAGCCATAGGCAGTCGAACAGGGGGTCGCATCCCAGCTTCGCCAACGCCCGCGTCAGGTCTGCGGCGAACCAGATGCCGCCGGTGAGAAGGCAGACGACCACGCTCTCGGCGTCCAGCCCGGGCGCGATGCGCGCCGCCAGCGCCGCCACCCTCGCCGCCACCTCCCCCTCGTCCAGCAGCGTCTCGCCGGGAGTGGACGGGGAGGCGGGGAAAGCGTCAGCCATGCGGCGCAGGATGTAGGGCGTAAGGGCTGTCGGCGGGAAGGGGCGCGGCTTCCGGTACGTGCGCCGGGACGGGCGGCGGCGCGGCGGCGGCTTCGTGCTGCGCGGGGTGCGACGGCGGAACGGGCGCCGCGGGGCGCAGGGCGGCGTGGCCGGCGATCCGGGCGGGATGGGGCGCGGCGGGCGGTTCCGGCTCGAACGCGAAGTCCACACCGAAGGCGACGGCGGCGAGGGGCGGATCGACGAAGGTCGCGGAGAAGCCGCGCGACTCTCCCGGTCCGATCGGCCCGCCGGAAGCGCGCACCTCGCGCTGCGCCAGCGCCGTGCCGGTCTTGTCAAACAGCGAGACCTTGAGCAGCGCATTGGGCCGCGCGCCCGAGGTGACGTTGCGCAAGGCGCCCGAGACGACCATCACCGCACGGCCGTTCTGCAGGCCGGGGCCGCCCTGCACGTTCTCGGGGACCAGACCCACGGGGTTCACCGGCAGGCGCACCGCGGCGTAGGCGCCGGCCGTGCGCGGCCACAGCCGGACCACGTCGACGCGGAACAGCACCGCCAGCCCCAGCACGGCGGCGAGGCCGACGCCGAGGCCCGCCCACACCATGCCGACGGCGGCGGCCTCCCGCGTCTCGCGCTTGGCCTTCGCCTTGGCGCGGAGCTGCGTGGAGACGGGGGCGGGCTTGGCGGGCGGATCCGGTTCGGGCGGCGGCGTGAGCGTCAGCGGCTCGGCGGCGCCCTCCGGCAGGGCGCGCCACTCGGCGGCGCAGGCGGCGCAGCGCACGGTGCGCCCCTGTGGCGGCACCGCGCTGTCGCCCACGAAATAGCGCGTGGCGCAGTCGGGGCAGGCCAGTATCATGGCGCCGTCCGGGCGCGGCTAAGCGCCCCCCTGGCCGTAGCCCTCAGCCGTTCGGAGCATGTCGAAGCGCGTGGCGGCATTGGCGGAGGGGTTTGCGGCGGGCGGGCCCGCTGTCCGGTTCGAGGGCGTCGGCATGCGCTACGGGCGGGCGCCCGAGGTTCTGCGCGACCTGGAATTAACCCTAGATTCGGGGTCCTTCCATTTCCTTACCGGCGCGTCGGGGGCGGGGAAGAGTTCGCTCCTGAAGCTGATCTACCTGGCGCACCCGCCGTCCCGCGGCCTCATCAGCCTGTTCGGGGAGGACGTGGTCGGCGCTCCCCACGACCGGCTGCCCGCCCTGCGCCGGCGCATCGGCGTGGTGTTCCAGGAGTTCCGGCTGCTCGACCACCTCGACGCCTTCGACAACGCGGCGCTTCCCCTGCGCCTGCAGGGCCGCCCGCTCGCCGAGTACCGGACCGACGTGGAGGAGCTGCTGGATTGGGTCGGCCTGGGCGAGCGGATGCACGCCATGCCGGCGACGCTCTCGGGCGGCGAGAAGCAGCGGCTGGCCATCGCGCGGGCCGTGGTCGGCCGGCCCGAGCTGATCCTCGCCGACGAACCCACGGGCAACGTCGACGCCGAGATGGCGCACCGGCTCCTGCGCCTGTTCGTGGAGCTGAACCGGCTGGGCGCCACGGTGCTGGTGGCGAGCCACGACGTGGGGCTGGTCGCGCGGTCGGGCGCGCCTGTCCTGCACCTGAAGGACGGCCGCCTGGACCGCGCCGCCGCGTGACCGCCCGCGCCCACCGCCCCGGACCGCTCCTGCCCAAGGGGCAGGGAGAGCGCGCCCTGGCCTTCGTCGTGGCCGTGCTGGCCGCGCTCGCCTGCCTCGCCGCCGTCGCCGCCTCCGCCACCGGACGCGCGGCGCGCGGCTGGACCCGCGACCTCGCCGCCTCCGCCACCGTGCAGGTGCGCGCGAGCCCCGGCGAGACGCCGGCGGAGGCGGCCCGGGCCGCCGAGGCGCTGGCGGGGGTGCGGGGCGTGGCGGAAGCCCGCGCGCTCGACCGCAAGGCGGCGGTGGCGCTCCTCGAGCCCTGGCTCGGCGTGGGCGCGGTGCCCGACGACCTGCCCATTCCCGAACTCGTCGCGGTGGAGCTGAACCCCGCCGCGCCCGCCGACGCCGCCTCGCTCCGCCACGCGCTGGAAGAGGCCAAGGTGGACGGCACGGTCGACGACCACGCCCGCTGGCTGGCCGACGTGCGCCGCGCCGCCGGAGCGGCCTTCTGGGCGGCGGTGGGCGTGTGCCTGCTGATCAGCGCCGCCGCGGCCGCGGTGATCGCCTTCGCCACCCGCTCGGCGCTGGCCGCCCGCCGCGACGTGGTGGAGGTGCTGCACCTCTCGGGCGCGGAGGACCCGTTCGTCGCGGGCCTCCTCGTGCGACGCTTCGCGTGGCTTGCGGGGCGCGCGGCGGGGGGCGGGGCGGTCGCGGCGGCGATGGTCGCCGTGGGCGTGCGGCTGCTGGGAGGGGCGAGCGGTTTCGCGCCGGTGCTTCCGGTCGCGTGGACCGACCTTCTGGTCGTGCTACCTTGCCCCCTCCTGGCGGCGCTGGCGGCGGCGTGGGCGGCGCGCCGCACCGCGCTGGCGCTTCTGCGCCGTCGGCTCTGAAGCCCGCTGCAGGTTTTGGGCGACTCGGGAGTAAGGCGAAGCGCGTGAAGGGGCTGGCCTTTTTCCTGCTGCTGGCGGCGCTCTGGACGGCGGGGCTGTTCGCCTTCGCCCACCGGGTCTCGGCGTCCACGCCCGCGGCGGAGCCGCCGGTCGCCGACGGCGTGGTGGCGCTCACCGGCGCGTCGAACGTGAGGCTTGAGGCGGCCGAGCAGCTCCTGGAGGCGGGCAAGGCCCGGCGGATGCTGATCTCCGGCGTGAACCCCCTGGCCACGCGCGCCCAGGTGCGGGGCGTCGCGCGGGGGGCGGGGCGCATGTGGGACTGCTGCGTGGACCTGGGCTTCCGCGCCGCGAACACCCGCGGCAACGCGCAGGAGATCGGCGGCTGGGCCCGTTTCCACGACGACCGCTCGCTGATCGTGGTCACCGCCGACTACCATATGCCCCGCGCGCTCCTGGAGCTGAAGGCGCAGGTTCCCGAGGTGCAGCTCTACCCCTATCCCGTCGTGACCGACCTGGACGCCAAGCACTGGTCGCGAACCCAGACGGGGGCCAAGCGCATGGCCTTGGAGTACTGCAAATACCTGGTGATCCTCGGGCGCGAGGCGATCCTTGGGCTCGGGCGGCGGGCGGCGGGGGCTGCGGCCGACAGGCCGGCGCCGGCGGCGTCGTGAGCGAGGCGGCTCCCCCCCGCGCGCCCATACCGTCGCCCCGGGCGACGCCGGAGGTGGTGGTGCGCTCGCTTCTGTTCACGGCCTGGCTCTACGGGACGATGGCGGCCTTCGCCCTCGCCGGGTCGCCCCTGCTGCTCGGGCCGCGCGAAGGCGTATGGGGCCTCGTGCGGACCTGGGTCGCCGCGGTCGAGTGGGGCTTGCGCGTCCTCGTCGGATGCCGGGTGGAGGTGCGCGGGCGCGAGCATCTGCCCTCGGGCGGCGCGCTGATCGCGGGCAAGCACATGGCCATGCTCGACACCATCGTTCCGTTGGACGCCCTGCCCGACGCGGCGTTCGTCTTCAAGCGCGAGCTGGCCAAGCTGCCCTTCTGGGGCTGGTACATGGCCAAGCTGGACAACCTGCCCGTCGATCGCCAGGGCGGGGCCGCGGCGTTGCGCGCCATGGTGCACGGCGCGCGGGAGCGGATGGCTCAGGGCCGCCAGGTGATGATCTTCCCCGAGGGGACGCGGGCGGAGCCCGGCGCCGCGCCCGACTACAAGCCCGGGGTGGCGGGCCTCTACCGGGAGCTGGGCGTACCCTTGACGCCCATGGCCACCAACAGCGGCCTGTGTTGGCCGCCCCACGGCTTCATCCGCTATCCGGGCGTCGTCACCTACGCCTTCCTGGCGCCCATCCCCGCCGGGATGAAGCGCGCGAGCTTCATGGCCGTGTTGGAGGACACGCTGGAGGCGGCCTCCGACGCCCTGATCGCCGAGGAGCTGGCGCGCCGGGCCGCGCCCGGCCGCTGAGCGGGTCGAGCGTGCGGCGCGCAGCCCGTATAGGAGCGCGATGCCGCCGCTTCCGCCGTCCACCCGCGCGCCGTCCCGCCTCGTCCTCGTGACCCCCTTCGTGCTCATGTTCGGCGCGGTCGCCGCCTGCTGCGTCGCCTGGGGCGTCGAGCGGGGGCAGGTGCTGGAGGCGCTGGACGCCGCGCCCGCCGCCGTCGCCGCCCACGGAGGCGTGCTGACGCTCGGCGAACGGAGCGTCTCGGGCTTTCCGCTGCGCCTGCGGGTGCGGTTCGCCTCCGCACGGATCGCAGGCGCGAGGGGCTGGGCGGCCGAGGCCCCCGGCTTGGTCGCCCAGGCCTACGTCTTCCAGCCTCGCAAGTGGGTGGTGGTGGCGCCGCAAGGCGTGACGCTCCTACGGCCGCAGGGCGGTCCGCTGGCGATCTCGGGGGATGCGCTCCGCGCCAGCGTGTCGGGGCTGGGCGGCGCGGCATGGCGGTTCGCGGTGGAGGCGGACGGCGCGCGTTTCGCCGCCCCTCCAGGCGCGCGCTTCTCGCTGCAGTCCGCCCGCCGCGTGGAGGCGGACGCCAAACCCTCCGCCACGCCAGGCGAGACCGACGTCCTGCTGCAGGTCGAAGGCGGGGTGGCGACGCCTGAGAGCGCAGTCTGGCACGTGGCCTCGGGCGCGCCCTTCGACCTCGCGCTCACCGGCCGCGTCGCGCCGCGGACGTTCGCGCTGGAGCGGCTGGAGGCGAAGGCCGGGCCGACGATCGTCTCCAGTTCCGGCGGCGAGCTGCACGCGGGCGACGACGGTCGGTTGGTCGGCGCCGTGCCGCTCAGCGTCCGCCAGAATGCGGGGCGGGCTCCCGCGCCGCCCGGCGCCCTGTCGGCGGTGGTCATCGACCGGGCGGCGCAGGCGGGCTCGAGGCTCGATCTCGTGTTCGCCGACGGCAAGGCGCGGCTCGGTCCGTTCAAGCTCGGTCCCTCGCCCCGGGTCGCGCCGTGACCGACGCGCCGAAGCAGGCGCCGACGCCCGATCCCGCCTGGGACGCGCCGCGTGCGGAGGCGCTGATCTCGGCGCTGGCGGCGCTGACGGTGCCCGCCGCGGACGAGGCCGAGCGCGGTCTAGACCCCGCGGGCCGCGCCTTGGCCCTGCGGCTGTGGCTGCAGGCGTCCGCGGGCCGGGTCTCGCCGGCCGCGCTGGCCCGCGTCGTGCGCGAGGCGGAGGGCGCGCGACTTCACGCCGCGAACGCCCTGGGGCTAGCGGTCTGCGGCACGGTGCGGACGGCCGAACTGGCCCGCGCCCGCTTCGGCGCCGCGCCGGCGATGAGCGCCCTGGCCACGCCCGAGCGCGCCCTGGCCGCCGCCTCGGACGCCGTCGTCGCCGTCGTGGCGCTCGACGCGACGCCCTGGTGGGGCCGGCTCCTGGCCCAGCCCGCCCTGCAGGTCTTCGCGCGCCTCCCGGCCGCCGGTCCGGCCGCGGCGCTGGCGGTGGCGCGGGTGCGGACCGCGCCCTCCGGCGGGGACGAGACCTTCTGGGTGACGGACGCCTCCGGCCCGGCCGCACGCATCGAGGCCGCGCTGGGGGAGGCCGGCTTCGCCGCCGACCTCCTGGCCGAGGCGGGCGGCTTGAAGCTGTTCGCGCTCGCGGGC
>CAZZZR010000024.1:17003-17409 GCA_964658605.1 uncultured Caulobacter sp.
TGTGCAGGCCGACGACGGGCGGCTGGCCCGCGCGCCCGGCCGCCTCACCGGCGTGATCGGGGCCGCGCCGACCGGACTGCCCTAGCGCGTCCGCGAAGCGCGTGCGGGGCGTCCGTACGCCACCAGACCGGCGAACAGCCATGTCCATGTCGTTCGACCTCGACCTCGGTCCCGCCAAGGGGCCGAAGCCCGCCGCCCCGCCCGCCGTCGTTCCCGAGCGTGACTCCGGCCCTCGGCCCAAGACCGGCATCCTCGACATCGCGCCCTACGTGCCCGGCAAGGCCAAGGCGCAGGGCCATGCGAACCCCTTGAAGCTCTCCGCCAACGAGAACGTGCTGGGCTGCAGCCCCAGGGCGCAGGCCGCCTACACCGCCGTGGCGGACAGGCTGGCGCTCTATCCCGATCC
>CAZZZR010000025.1:0-17286 GCA_964658605.1 uncultured Caulobacter sp.
GCCAGACGGATCAGCCGCGCCTCGGTCTCCATGCCCGCCCTGCCCGCCCGAGCCACCCCGCCCGGCCCGCGCCGCAGGATTAAGGAGCGGGTCATGCCCGCCGCGGCCACGTCGAACGCCCAGAGCTCGTTCATGGCGCCGCCCGACAGGCGCACCGCCGACTCGACGTGCGCGTCCCCGCCGAAACACCGTCGCGCCACCCGCGCCAGGCCGCCCGCCACGTCGGCGTCGCAGGCGGACACGCTCACCGGCGCGCCAGGGTCACGGCCGCAGCTGCGCCGGCGCGCCCGCGGGATCGGCCTGCATGCGCCAGAGTTCGGCGAAGAGGCCGCCCCGGGCGCGGAGCTCCGCGAAGGTCCCGTCCTCCACCACTTGGCCGCCCTTCAGCACCAGGATGCGGTCCAAGCCGATCAGGGTGGAGAGCCGATGCGCCACCGCCAGCACCGTGCGGCCCTGCATCAGTTCGCGCATCGCGACCTGCACCGCGGCTTCCGAGGCGGTGTCGAGCGCCGAGGTCGCTTCGTCGAAGATCAGGATGGGCGTGTCCTTCAGGAAGGCGCGCGCGATGCCGATGCGCTGGCGCTGGCCGCCGGAGAGCTTGGCGCCGCGGTCTCCCACCACCGTGTCGTAGCCGTCCGCGAGGTCGCAGATGAACTCGTGGCAGTAGGCGGCCTTGGCGGCCATGAACACTTCCTCGTCGCTGGCGTCGGGGCGCCCGAAGCGGATGTTCTCCATGACCGAGCGGTGGAACAGGGTGATGTCCTGCGGCACCACGGCCACCTTCTCGCGCAGGTGGTCCTGCTGGATCGCCGCCACCGGGTCGCCGTCGACCAGCACCCGGCCGGACTGGACGTCGTAGAGGCGCTGGACGAGGTGGGTGACGGTGGTCTTGCCCGCGCCCGAGACGCCCACCAGCCCCACCTTCTGGCCCGCGGGGATCTCCACGCAGATGTCGCGCAGCACCGGCCGCTCGGGCTGGTAGCCGAAGGTCACGTGGTCGAACACGATGGAGCCGCCGCGGGCGATCGCCGGGCGCGGCGCTGGCGGGTCGAGCACGCCGTGCGGCGCCCCGATCAGGCGCAGCGTCTCCTCGATGTAGGTGTACTGCTGGCCGACGTCGATCAGGCTCAGGGCCAGGTCGCGGGAGCCGTGAAGGAGCCGGAAGGTGAGCGCGCTGACCAGCACGACGTCGCCCGGCGTGATGCGGCCGAGCTGCCAGATGTGCACCGCCCACGCCAGCGTCCCGCCCGCCATCAGCACCAGGGCGGCGTCGTTGGCGGCGCGCAGGCCCTCGTTGTGGAGCGCGCTCTTGCGCTGCGCGGCGGCCTCGGTGGAGAAGGCGCCCGCCAGCCGGCTGCGCTCGCGCGACCGGGCCGAGAAGCTCTTCACCGCCCAGATGTTGCCGATCACGTCCATCAGCTCGCCGCCGACGGCAGAGGCCTCGCGCGCGTAGTCCCTGTGCAGGGGCCGTCCCAGGAGGCCGAACAGCACCAGCGCGCCCGTGGTGACGCTGACGAAGGCGCAGAGGGCCAGCGTCATCGGCGTGTCCAGCGCGGCGAAGATCACCAGCGCCCCGATCAGGTTGATCACCGGCGGCGTCACGTCGAACACCAGCCGGTTGGACAGCGCGCCGAACGCGCCCGCGGTCGCCGTGATCCGCTGGCCCAGAGATCCGGCGGGGTTCTCGTTGAAGTATCGGATGGCGTGGCCCGCCAGGTGACCGAACAGGTCGATGCGGATGTCCACGCCCGCGCGGATGGTGGCGCGCATCCCGATCCACCCCGCCATCCGCCACAGCGCGCTCTCCAGCGCGATCAGGGCGATGAAGACTCCGAGCGCGAGGTACACGCCCTCCACCGCCGGCGGCCGGTGCGCCATGGCGTCGATCAGCAGCTTCATGGCGTACTGGACGCCCACGCCGCAGCAGGCGCCGAGCGTCACCAGCGTGACGAGGCTCAGGAACCGCCAGCGGCGCAGCACCACGTAGTGGCCGATGAAGCGGAGCGGGTGGGTGAGCCTCAGCCGTCGCCGCTTGTCGCGCGGGACGGCCGACGCTGCGAGGTCAGGGGTCATTGAGCAGCCGAAAGCGCCGGACCGACCGGGCCAGGCGTCAGATGGTATGAAGCTTGGCGGCTAGCGGCAAGCCAGGGTCATCCCCCATATGGGCGGCCGTCGGTATGGAGATAGCCCTTGCCCGGCTCGATCTTCAGGTCGATGCCCGGGTAGGTCGTCGCGTCCTCCGCCGGCCGGCGCGAGCCCATCTCCAGCAGGAGCGCGTCGCGGTCGGAGCGGTTCTGCAGGTGGTGCCCGTCCGGCTCGCCCGCCCTGAAGCCGGCGCAGTCGCCGGCGCGCAGCACCTCCTCGCCCGTGTCCGTGACGAGCACCACCTCGCCCTCCACGATCCAGACGAACTCGTCCTCGTGGCTGTGCCAGTGCCGCTGGCTGGACCACTGGCCGGGCGGCAGGCGCTGGAGGTTGACGCCGAACTGCGTCAGCCCCGCCGCGTCGCCGAGGCGTCGGCGGCTGCGCCCGCGGCAGGGTTCGTCGTAGGGCGGTGGATACCCCGTGCCTTCGCGGAGAGGCGCCGCCTCGATGTCGATGCGCTTGCCCATGTTTCGGCTCCTTCACCCGGGATGCCTCGCAGTCTAAGGCGGAGCGCGTGGACGCGCACGACCTCTCACACCCGTTGCCCCTGGCGCAGGCGCTGATCCGCCGACCGTCGGTAACGCCCGCCGACGCCGGAGCGATGGACCTGGTGCAGGGCTGGCTCGAGGCGCTCGGCTTCGCGGTCCGACGGCTGCGGTTCGGCGCGATCGAGAACCTCTACGCAAGGCGGGGCGCTATGGGGCGCAACCTGTGCTTCGCCGGCCACCTCGACGTGGTGCCGCCGGGCGACGCCGCCGCATGGACCGCCGGTCCGTTCGCGGGCGAGGTGCGCGACGGCCTGCTCTACGGGCGGGGCGCGGTGGACATGAAGGGCGCGGTCGCGGCCTGGATCGCCGCGGTGGCGCGCACGGCGCCCGATCCCTCGACCTCGCTGTCGCTGCTGATCACCGGCGACGAGGAGGGCGAGGCCGTAGACGGCACGCGCAAGGTGGTCGAGGCGCTGATCGCCCAGGGCGAGCGCCTCGACGCCTGCCTCGTGGGCGAGCCCACGAGCGCGGAGGCCTTCGGCGACATGGTCAAGACCGGGCGCCGCGGCAGTCTGAACGCCTGGATCACCGTCGACGGGACCGAGGGCCACGTCGCCTATCCCGACCGCGCCGCCAATCCCGTGCCGGTGCTTGTCGCCCTGGCCAACCGGCTGGCGACGCATCGGCTGGACGACGGGTTCGAGGGCTTCCAGCCCTCCAACCTGGAGCTGACCGAGCTCGAGGTCGGCAACCCGGCGCAGAACGTCATCCCGCCCCGCGCCCGGGCCCGTCTGAACATCCGCTTCAACCCCTCGCAAACCGGCGCCGCGCTGGTGGCGTGGCTGCACCGCGAGTGCGACGCCGCCGCGTCCGGCTTCGGGGGAACGGTGACGCTGGACGCGCGGGTCTCCGGCGAGGCGTTCCACACCCCGCCCGAAGCCTTCACCGCCGCCGTGGCCGACAGCGTGGAGGCGGCCTCCGGCCGGCGCCCCGTCTTCTCCACATCCGGCGGCACCTCGGACGCCCGCTTCATCCGCGCCCTCTGTCCTGTGGTGGAGTTCGGCCTTGTGGGACGCACCATGCACAAGACCGACGAGTGCGCACCGGTCGCCGAGCTGGAGGCGCTGACGCGGGTCTATGCGGAGCTGATCGCCCGCTACGCGGCCGCGACCTCGAACAGCCGCTCGTAGAGACCGCGCAGCATCCCCGCCGTCGCGCCCCAGATCGCCCGGCCTTCCCAGGGCATGACGTAGTAGCGGCGCTCGACCCCTCGGGGGTCCCGGCCGGTGCGCAACTCGTGGTTGGCGGCGTCCATCAGCCAGGCGAAGGGCGCCTCGAACACCTCCGCCACCTCCGCCTCGGCCGGCGCCAGGGTGAAGCCGGGGGCGACGAAGGCGACCACCGGCGTGACGCGATAGGCGGTGATGGTCTCGTAGTCGTCCGCCAGCCCGATCGGCCGCACGAAGGCGGGATCGAGCCCGATCTCCTCCTGCGCCTCGCGTAGCGCCGCCTGCACCGCGGTCTCGCCGGGATCGCAGCGGCCGCCGGGGAAGGCGACCTGGCCGGAGTGCTTGGTCAGGGCGTCGGACCGCCGGGTGAGGATTACCGTCAGCCCGCCGTCCCGCTCCACCAGCGGCACCAGCACCGCGGCGTCGGCCAGGGCGCGGTCGGCGCGCCAGGCGTCGGCGTTCAGGTCGAAGTCGGACCGGCCGGGGCCTCGTTGAGGCGCGTCCAGCGGGTGCAGGCGCTCGGCGAACAGGCGCTCCAGCTCAGCCGGCACCGACGAGGGCGTGACGCTCACGCCGGCGGAGCGTCGAGGGGGAAGACGGCGCCGTGCGACGCCACCGCCATCCGCTCCACGCCGTCGACGATCCGCGGCTCGGCCATCTCCACCAGCTCGTAGAAGACCGGCCGCGTCAGCCGCGCCTCCAGGCCCCGGCGCACGTGCAGGTAGGGCGCGGGCTCGCCCGTGGCCGGGTCGGTCTCCACCCGCAGCGCGTGGTCGGCGTCCGCCTCGACGACGTCGCCCACGTCGGTGAGGAAGCGCAAGCCCTCGCCGTCGCGATCGACGCGGACGGCGCGGAACGGCGCGTCCTCGACGGTGACCTTCAGCTTCTCGACCGGCGTGACGAGGTGGTAGCCGTCCGGGTCGAGCCGCAGCACGCTGGCGAACAGACGCACCAGCGCCTCGCGGCCGATCGGCGAGCCTTCGTGCATCCACAGACCGTCCTTGCGGATGACGATGTCGATCTCGCCGCAATGGGCCGGGTTCCAGAGGTGGACCGGAGGCGGGCCCTTCACGCGCACGCCCTGCGCGGCGGCGGCCACGCCGGCCAAGCCGGTCGCTCCGGCTTCGGGCCCGGGCGCGCTCACCGCGAAGGCCCGGTCATCTCGCCCGCGATCCCGCTCGCCGCAGCCGCGTCGAGCGCGCGCTGGAGCAGGCGGCGTCCGTCCACGGGACCGGGAAGGCGGATGCGGCCGGGAGGGACGAGGTCGAAGCCCATCGGTCCGAAGCGGGCCGCATCGCCCACCAGGACGACAAGGACGTCTCCGGCGACGGTCGCCGCCGCACACGCCGCCTCGACCAGCCGGGCGGCGATCCCGCGGCCGCGCAGGTGCGCCGCGACCGCGATCGGCCCCAGGAACACCGTCGGAGCGCCGCCCACGGCCACGCTCCACAGCCGCACGGCGCCGGCGAGCTCGCCGTCGCGCCAGGCGCAGAAGCACAGGTCGGGACGCAGGGCCGCGCTCTCCCGCACCCGCTCGGCCGTCTTGGCGTGGCGGCCGGGACCGAAGGCCGCGGCGATCAGGGCGTCCACCGCGCTGGCGTCCTCGGCGCGCTCATGTCGAACGGCGAAGGCGTCGGGCGCCGTGGCAGGTCGGGCGTCGAGCAGGGCGGCATCGGTCATCGCCTTCGTCTTGCAGCACGCGCGCGACCGATTTGCGACCCCTTACCGACCAGCGGGCGGGCGGACGGAGACGGCGATTGCCTTGGCCGCCGAACCCGGCGACACGAGGCGCCGTGCCGGACAAGCCTCCCCTTCCCTCCTCCAACGTCTTCCGCCATCGCGACTACGCCCTCTTCTGGGCGCAGCGCTTCATGGCGACCGTGGGCTACCAGGCCGAGAGCGTGGCGATCGGCTGGCAGGTCTATGCGGTCGCGCGCCGGTCCCGGTCGGTGCCGGAGGGCGCCTTCCTCGTGGGCGTTGTGGGGCTCTGCCAGTTCCTGCCGACCATCGCCCTGACCCTTTTCGCCGGCGACGCGGCGGACCGGCACGACCGGCGCCGCATCGTGCTGACCTGCCTGGCCGTCGAGATCGCGCTCGTGCTCGCCCTGGCCGGGCTGGCGCTGCACCCGCAGCCGTCGCTGCTGCCGATCTTCGTCATCGCGGCGGGCTTCGGCGCGGCGCGCACCTTCCTGTCCCCGGCGCTCGGCGCGATCGGACCGATGCTGGTGCCGCGCGAGGAGCTGCCGCGGGCCGTGGCCTGGAGCTCCCTGGCCTGGCAGTCGGGGTCGATCATCGGGCCCTGGATCGGAGGGGCTCTGGTCGCGATCTCGCCGTCCGCCGCCTTCGGGGGCGCCGCCGCCCTGTACGCCGGCGCGGGCGTCTGCGTGCTGTCCATCCGCACGGACCTGCGCCCCCGCGCGGTCGCCGGGAAGCGGGCGGCGCAGATCAAGGAGGGTCTGGCCTACGTCTGGGCCAACAAGATCGTGTTCGGTTCGATCAGCCTGGACCTGTTCGCGGTGCTGTTGGGCGGGGCCACGGCGCTCCTGCCCGTGTTCGCGCGCGACGTGCTGCACGTGAGAGCGGGCGGCTTCGGCGTGCTCCGTTCGGGACCTGCGATCGGCGCAGGCCTCGTGGCGCTCGCCCTGACGCGGCGGCCGCTGCAGCGCCGCGCCGGGACGTGGATGTTCGCAGGCGTGGCGGTGTTCGGCGCGGCGACGATCCTGTTCGGATTGTCCCGCTCGCTGTGGCTGTCGGTGCTGGCGCTCGCCGTGCTCGGCGGGGCGGACGCGATCAGCGTCTATGTGCGCAACACGCTCGTCCAGATCGTGACCCCCGACGCCATGCGCGGCCGCGTCTCGGCCGTGAGCGGCCTCTTCATCGGCGCCTCCAACGAGCTGGGCGAGTTCGAGACGGGCTTCGTGGCGCGGCTCGTGGGCCCGGTCGCGGCTTGCGTCGCGGGCGGCGTGGCCTCGCTGGCGGTGACGGCGCTCTGGACCCGGCTCTTCCCCCAACTGCGCGACGCCGACCGGCTCGACGCGCCCGAGACCTGACGGAGTTCATCGCCGCATGGCCCGCTACGACTTCGCGTCCGACAACACCGCCGGCGCCGCGCCCGAGGCGATGGAGAGCCTCCTCGCCGCCAACGCCGGCTTCGCCTCCGGCTACGGCACGGACCACGTGACCGTAGAAGCGGCGGACGCGGTGCGCGCGCTGCTGGACGCCGACTGCGACGTGCGTTTCGTGGCCTCCGGAACCGCTGCCAACAGCGTGACGGTCGCCGCGTTGGCGCGCCCGTTCGAGGCGGTGGTCGCCCACGAGCACGCGCACATCCTCACCGACGAGACCGGCGCGCCGGGCTTCTTCGGCCACGGGGTGGGCCTGATCGGCCTTCCGGGCGCGCACGGCCGGATCGATCCGCAGGCGCTGGACGCCGCCCTGGCTCAACCGGACGTCTCCTACCGGCAGGGCGCCGCCGCGCTGTCGCTGACCAACGCCACGGAATATGGCGGCGTCTACACGGCGGATCAGGTGCGGGCGCTCACCTCGCGGGCCCGCGCCAAGGGAATGCCCGTGCACCTGGACGGCGCGCGGCTGGCGAACGCCGCCGCGTCCGGCTTGGACCTGACGGCGATCAAGGACCTCGACATCGACGTCTTGGTTTTCGGCGGGACCAAGGCGGGAATGCCGCCGACG
This sequence comes from uncultured Caulobacter sp., assembly GCA_964658605.1. GTDB lineage: Bacteria > Pseudomonadota > Alphaproteobacteria > Caulobacterales > Caulobacteraceae > JASLDZ01. The sequence continues at coordinate 7,556 of CAZZZR010000025.1, forward strand.
GAGGCGATCTGCCTGTTCGACAAGGACCTTTCCCGCCGCTTCGACGCGCGGCTGAAGCAGGGCGGCCAGCTGCCGTCGAAGGGCCGCTTCTACGCCGCGCCCTGGGTCGGGATGGCCCGCGACGGCGCCCTCCTGCGACACGCCGCCCACGCCAACGCCATGGCGACGAAGCTCGCGGCCCTGTCGCCCTTCCGGACTACCCACCCCGTGGAGGCCAACGCCGTCTTCGTCGCCATGGACGAGCCCGCCCGCCTGCGCCTCGCCGAGGCCGGCTGGTTCGTCTACCGCTTCATCGACGGCTCGGTCCGCTTCATGTGCTCTTGGGCGACCACGGAGGAGAGCGTGGAGGCGTTCGCGGAGGCGCTGCGGGCGGCGGCCTGACGACGTCCAGAAGTCCGGCTCAGCAGGTCGTCTCGCCGCACGGGCTGGGGGGGAAGTCCTCCAGCTCCAGCGCCCGGGTCGCGGTCATGCTCAGGAGGCAGTCCGCGGCGTTGACGCGCGAGATGGATCCCCACTGCGTCGGGTCTTCGTAGGCCGCGCAGTTGGCGTCTCGGAACGCGACCCAGGCGCGCTGCGCCTTTTGAAGGGCGGCGCGATCCTCGGCGGTGAAGCTCTTCAGGTCGGCCTGGTAGGCGGCGTTCAGCCGCTTATCCCACCGACCGGCCTCGGCGGCGCGGCAGTCGGTCATGGCCAGGGTCGACTGAGCCTTGGCGGAGCAGGCGTGGTAGGCTGCGCTGTAGAAGCGCTCCTCGACCGCACCCAACGCCGCGCGGGCGTGCGGGCCGTTGATCGGCGTCGCGGCGAGAGCCAGCCCGATGATGGCCGCGATCACGCCATTCTCCCTATGGCGTAGAATCGCGCCGCCCGCTGCGCCCGCAGCGCGTCCGCCGACAGGCGGCTCAGCGCCTTCAGCTCCGCCTCCACCGCGTCGCCCACGGCCGCGACCGCCGCGGCCTTGTCGGCGTGCGCGCCCCCGAGGGGCTCTTTGATCACGCGGTCGACGATCTTCAGCTTGAGGAGGTCGTCGGCGACGATCTTCATGGCCTTGGCGGCGTCGGGCGCGCGGGCGCCGTCGCGCCACAGGATCGAGGCCGCGCCCTCGGGCGAGATCACCGAGTAGATGCTGTGCTCCAGCATCAGCACCCGGTTGGCCGCGGCGATGGCGATGGCGCCGCCGGATCCCCCCTCGCCCACGATGACCGCCACGTTCGGCGTGGAGAGCGTCAGCCCCTTCTCGGTGGAGCGGGCGATCGCCTCGGCCTGGCCGCGCTCCTCCGCCCCGATGCCCGGGTAGGCGCCGGCGGTGTCGACCAGCGAGACCACCGGCAGGTCGAACTGCTCGGCCAGCTCCATCAGTCGCACGGCCTTGCGGTACCCCTCAGGCCGCGCCATGCCGAAGTTGTGGCGCAGCCGGCTGGCGGTGTCGGCGCCCTTCTCGTGGCCCATGACCACGACCGCCCGGCCGCGGAAGCGCCCGACCCCGCCCATGATCGCCTGGTCGTCGCCGAACGCCCGGTCGCCGCGGAGCTCGGTGAAGCCCTCGACCAGCCCGTCCAGGTAGTCGGACAGGTGCGGGCGGTCGGGATGGCGGGCGACCTGCGTCTTCCGCCAGGGATCGAGGTTGGCGTAGGCCTCGCGCCGCAGCGTCGCCACCCGCTCGTTCAGCGAGGCGAGTTGGCTCTCCAGCCCCGCGGTCTCCGGCAGGCCGGACAGTTCCTCGACCTTGCCCTCCAGCTCGGCGATCGGGCGCTCGAAGTCGAGGTAGTGGCGGGGGGCGCCGGCCATGCGTCGGGGTGCTCGGAACAGGGAACGGGGGGCGGCGGAACCTAGGGCCGCGCTCTCTCCCCGGCAAGCGGGCTAGGAACCGGCGTCCGAGCCCCGTATGAGCGGGACGATGTCCCCCGCCGAACGCTCAGCTCTGATCGATCCGCTCGCGTTCGCGTGCGTGGAAGCGGGGCTGGTGGTGCTGCATCATCGGGCCAAGGGGTTCGCGGTGGAGCGCAAGGCCGACGAAAGCCCCGTCACCGCCGCCGACCGGGCGGCCGAGGCCGTGCTGCTGGAGGCGCTCGCCCGCCTTGCGCCCGGCGTGCCGGTGGTGGCCGAGGAAGAGGTGGCGGCGGGCCGGATTCCGGACGTGGACCGCATCTTCTTCCTGGTCGACGCGCTGGACGGCACCGCGGAGTTCGTCAGGGGCGGCACGGACTTCACCGTCAACGTCGGCCTGATCGAGGACGGCCGTCCCACCCTCGGGATCGTGCACGCCCCGGCACGGGGCCGCATCTACGTCGGGGCGGAGGGCGTGGGCGCCTGGACCGCCGAGGTGGCGGAGGGCGGCCGCGAGATCGGGCCGCGGCGCGCGCTGAAGGTGGCGGCGCCCGGAGAGCGGTGGGCGGTGGTCGGCTCGCGCAGCCACCTGGACCCCAAGACCCGCGCCTATGTCGACGCGCTGCCGGCCGGCGACATGCGCCAGGCGGGCTCCTCGCTGAAATTCGGGCTGGTGGCGTTGGGCGAGGCGGACGTCTACCCCCGCTGCGGCCCGACCTCGGAGTGGGACACCGCGGCGGGGGACGCCATGCTGAGGGCGGCGGGCGGGCGGGTGCGCGCGCCGGACGGGGCGCCGTTCCGCTACGGCAAGCCCGGCTTCCGGAACGGGGCCTTCGTGGCGAGCGGCGACTTCGACACGCCGCCGCTGGGGCCGTTCCTCTAGCCGCTAAGAACCTCCACGCTTTCCGGCGCCGCGACCTGGATCCGCAGACGCTGCGCCTGCCCTCGCACCCGCACGAGCCGGCCCTCCAGCGACCGCGGCTCGATTCCCGCGCTGGCGAAGTCACTCTCGACGCCGGGCGCGATCTCCGCCGAGGCCACGCTGGACCAGTCGGGGGCGAAGTCGATGTAGGTGAGACCGCGCGTGGCGCCCACGCGCTGGACACGGCCCTCCACGATCTGCAGGCCGGACGTCCATGGCGCGAGTTCGCCCGGCAGCAGGACCTGGTAGGCGTCGAGCGCCCAGAGGCCGCGGCGGCGCGAGCGGGCGTGCGCCTCGACCTCCAGCATCTCTCGCGCCAGCGCGCGCTCGCCCGGCGCGGGGCGGACGCGGACGGCCCCGTCGCGCAGCAGCGCCTCCTGCAGCCAGGCCCCGCCCTTGATGCGGACGTGGGCCAGCAGACGGCCGGCGGCGTCGGCGAGGGTTCCCGCGGAGAGGAGCTGGACGCGCCTGCCCCTCGCCAACCCGTCCAGGGCTGCGCGGGCGTTGAGAGCGTAGGGCGCGGAGCCGTCGGCGGCCTCGATCCCGGCGAGCTTCACCTCGCGCTTGTCGTCCACCCGCAGGCGGTCGCCGGAGAGCGCCTCGGCCACCGCCCCCTCGCCCACGGCCGCCAGGGCGTCGAGCCGCACGCGCGAGCCGCAGGCCGAGAGCGCGAGGACGCCGCCCAGGACCGCGCGGCGGCGCATCGGGCTCAGACCGGGCGGACTTTCAGGCGGGCGCCGCCGAGCACGGCCAAGACCTTCACTCGCATCCCGGGCGCCAGCGGGGTCTCGCTTTCAGCCGCCCACTCCTTGCCGTCGACGAAGACGCGCGCTTCGGCCGCGGCCTCGCCCTCGTGGCCGACGATGCGGGCGGCGGCGTTCGAGAGGTCGCTCACCTCGTCGGCATGCAGGCGGCGCGGGAGCCAGCGGCGGGCGGTGAAGGTGGTCAGCACCGTCAGGGCGGCGAAGGCCAGCACCTGCACGATCAGGCTTATCGCCGGCGCGAAGAAAAGGACGAGCGCGACCACGCCCGCCGAGGCCGCCGGCCAGAGCAGATAGCCGGATCCCGTCGCGAGCTCGACCACGAGGAAGGCCGCCGCGACGGCCACCCAGACCCAGGCCGGCTGGGCGACGAGGACGGCTTCGATCCCCGTCATGTCTGCGGGTCCCGCGGCGTGGTCGGAACATAGGCGCCGGGCCCCGTCGCCTCCGGCGGAGCGGCGCGCTGGCGGGTGCGGATCGGCACGGCGCTCGTGCGCGCCTGGTCGGGGGCGCCGCCCGAACGCAGGAGCTCGGAGACGCCCATGATCGCGCCGGTCAGCGCCCCGAATTCGGCAGGCACGATCAGCGTCTTCTGGTTGGGCGCGGACGCCAGCTTGGAGAAGGCCTCCACGTAGCGCTGGGCGACGAAGTAGTTGAGCGCGTCTATGCTGCCCGCCTCCACGGCCGCCGACACGACCTCGGTGGCCTTGGCCTCGGCCTCGGCGGAGCGTTCGCGGGCCTCGGCGTCGCGGAAGGCGGCCTCGCGGCGGCCTTCCGCCTCCAGCACCGCGGCGCGCTTGGAGCCCTCGGCGCGGGTGACCTGCGCCTGCCGCTCGCCGTCGGCCTCGGTGATGACGGCGCGGCGCTCGCGCTCAGCCTTCATCTGGCGGGTCATGGCGTTGGTGATGTCGGGCGGAGGCAGGAGATCCTTGATCTCGATGCGCGCCACCTTCACGCCCCACGGCTCGGTGGCGGCGTCGATGGCGGTGAGGAGCCGGGTGTTGATCTGCTCGCGCTGGCTCAGCACGTCGTCCAGCTCCATCGAGCCGACCACCGTGCGCAGGTTGGTCATGGTCAGCTGGGTGATCGCCTGGTCGAGCTGGGAGACGCGGTAGGCGGCGGCCGCGGCGTCCATCACCTGCACGAAGACGATGGCGTCGACCTGCACGGTGACGTTGTCCTTGGTGATGACCTCCTGGCGAGGCACGCCCATCACCTGCTCCATCATGTTCATCTTGCGTCCCACCCGCTCCATGAAGGGGGTCAGGATGGCGATGCCGGGGGAGAGGGTGCGGGTGTAGCGGCCGAACTTCTCGACCGTGAACTCATAGCCCTGGGGAACGACCTTGATCGCACCCGTGGCGACCAGCAACGCCAGCACCACCAGGACCGCAAGGACGACGAACGACATGAAGCTCGACTCCGATGAAGGCGGAGCCGACGCTAGCCCGGCCTTACGCGCGCCGCCATGAAGATCGGACGGGATCGCGAAGTCGTGCGGAGATAGGCGTTCAGCCTGCGCCGCCGCCCAACGCGCGGTAGAGCTCCACGATGTTCAAGGCGCGCGTCGCGCGAGCGGAGACCAGGGTCTGCTGCGCGCCGTAGAGGGTGCGCTGCGCGTCCAGCGTGTTGAGGAAGGTGTCCGCGCCCGAGGTGTAGCGCGCCTGGCTGAGCTTCAGGCTCACCGCCGCGGCGTCGGTCAGCCGCTCCTGCGAGCTGATGAGCGCGTCGACCGTGCCGCGCTGGGCCAGCGCGTCCGCCACGTCCTTGAAGGCCGACTGGATCGCCTTCTCGTAACTGGCCAGCGCCGAGTCCCGTTCAGCCTTGGAGAGCTGGAGGCTCCCCTGGCGGCGACCCCAGTCGAAGATCGGCAGGTCGATGGACGGGGCGATGCTGTAGGTGCCGGTCCCGCTCGCGAAGAGCTTGGACAGATAGAGGCTGGAGCTGCCCCCGCTGGCCGTCAGCGAGATGGTGGGGAAGAAGGCCGCGCGCGCGGCGCCGATGTCGGCGTTGTAGGCCTTCAGCGTGTGCTCGGCCTCCAGCACGTCCGGCCGCGCCAGCAGCACCTGGGAGGACAGGCCGGTGGGCGCGTCGGCGACGGTGGGCAGGGCGCCGTCCAGCCCCTGCGGCAGCACGTCCTCGCCGACCGGCGCGCCCACCACGAGCGTGAGGGCGTCCAGATCCTGCGCGGCGGTCGTGGTGTAGGTGGCGACGTCCGAGCGCGCCTGCTCCAGCGCCGTCTGCGCCTGGCGCACGTCGAGTTCGGAGGCGATGCCGCCCGTGAAGCGGGCCTGGGTGAGCTGGAAGATGGTCTCGTCGGCCTTCAGCGTGTCCTGCGCCACCTTCAGCCGCTGCCGGTCGGCGGCGAGCGTCAGGTAGTCGCTGGCCGTCTCCGCGATCAGGCTGACGCGGGCGGCGCGGGCGGCCTCGGCCGTGGAGAGGTAGTTCTCGAGCGCCTCCTTGGTCAGGCTGCGGACACGACCGAACAGGTCGATCTCGTAGGAGGAGACGCCGAGGCTGGCGGAATACTCGCGGTAGTCCCCCGTCTGGGAAGTCACGCTGCCGCCGGAGACCCCACCCGTCGCCACGCCGCCCGTGGCGATCCCCGTCCCCGTCGCGGTTCCGGTCCCGCCCTGGGGCCGGTATCCGTAGTCGCCGTTGTGGCCGTAGACGGCCGTGCCGCTGGCCGCGATGGTCGGGAACAGGTCGGCGCGCTGCACCCGGTAGCGCCCGCGAGCCGCCGCGATGTTGGCGACGGCCACCCGCAGGTCGCGGTTGTTGGCCAGCGCCTGCCCGATCACCGCCTTCAGCTTGGGATCGATGAAGAAGGCGTCCCACGTCACCTTCGACGCGTCCGGCCCCGCCGCCTCGACCGCGTAGGCGCCGCCCTGCGGGAAGCTCGGCGCGACCTCCCCGGTGGACCGGACGTATCGGGGCTCCAGCGTCAGGCAGCCGGACAGCAGGGAGCCGGCCAGCAGCGTCGCGAGGGCGGCGCAGACGGACGGGCGGCGCAGGCTACGCGGGGTCATCTCAAGCCCCTTCCGGATTGGCGTTGGCCTCGTTGATCCGGTCCGACGGCCGGGTCTTGGGCGGCTTCGGCTTGGCGTTCGGCTTGAACCCGGTGCGGATGACGGTGAAGAACACCGGCACGAACAGGATGCCGAACACCGTCGCCGAGAGCATACCGCCGATCACGCCGGTGCCGATGTCGTTCTGGCTTCCGGAGCCCGCGCCGGTGGAGATGGCCAGCGGGAAGACGCCGGCGATGAAGGCCAGCGACGTCATCAGGATCGGCCGCAGCCGCAGGCGCGCCGCCTCGATCGCGGCGTCCCGGGGCGCCTTGCCCTCCCGTTCGGCGCCTTCGGCGAACTCCACGATCAGGATGGCGTTCTTCGCCGCCAGACCCATGGTGGTGAGGAGACCCACCTGGAAGTAGACGTCGTTGGTGAAACCCCTGAGCGTCGCCGCCAGCAACGCCCCCACGACCCCCAGCGGCAGCACCAGCAGCACCGCGATCGGCACCGACCAGCTCTCGTAGAGCGCCGCCAGGCAGAGGAACACCACCAGGATCGACAGGCTGTAGAGCAGCGGCGTCTGCGAGCCGGAGAGCCGTTCCTCATAGGAGAGGCCCGTCCACTCGAAGCCGATGCCCTTGGGCAGCTTGGCCGCGAACTGTTCCATGAGGGTCATGGCCAAGCCGGTCGAGACGCCCGCCGACGGGGATCCCTGGATCTCCGCCGAGGGCACCCCGTTGTAGCGCTCCAGCTTCGACGGCCCGTAGATCCAGCTGGTGGAGGAGAAGGACGAGAAGGGCGCCATCGTGCCGCTTGCGCCGCGCACGTACCACTTGTCGATGTCGCTGGGCGCGGCGCGGTACTGCGAGTCGCCCTGAACGTAGACGCGCTTCACCCGGCCGCGGTCGATGAACTGGTTGACATAGGCGCTGCCCAGCGCGGTGGAGAGCGTGTCGTTGACATCCGACAGCGAGAGCCCGAGCGCCGTCGCCTTCGCCTGGTCCACGTCCACCTTGAGCTGCGGCACGTCGGGCAGGCCGTTGGGGCGCACGCCCTGCAGCCGGTGGTCGCCCCCCGCCATGCCCAGCAGCTGGCCCTTGGCCGCCTGCAGCGCGTCGTGGCCGACCCCGCCGTTGTCCTTCAGCTCGAAGTCGAAACCGTTGGCCTGGCCCAGCTCCTGCACCGCGGGCGGCGCGATGGGGATGACCATCGCGTCGCGGATTTGGCTGAAGGCGCCGAACGCGCGGCCGAGGATCGCGGGCAGGTGGTTCTTCTTGCCCTTGCGCTGGCTCCAGTCCTTCATCTGGATGAAGGCGATGCCGGCGTTCTGGCCGGACCCCGCGAAGCTGAAGCCGGCGACCGTGAAGAGGCCGGCGACGTTGTCCTTCTCGCCCTGCAAGTAGTGGTCCTCCACCTGCTTCAGGACCGCGCTGGTGCGAGTGAAGGTGGCGCCGGGCGGCAGCTGCACCAGGGTGTAGGCAGAGCCCTGATCCTCGTCCGGCAGGAAGCCCGAGGGCAGGCGCACGAACAGAAAGACCATGATCGCGGCGATCACGGCGTAGACGACGGCTGCAGGAATCCAGGCGGCGATCATCCGCTTCACGAAGCTCTCGTACTGCTTCGCGCTCTGGTCGAAATGGCGGTTGAACCAGCCGAAGAAGCCCTTGGTGGCCCTCTTCTTGTGCACCGGCTTGAGCAGCGTGGCGCAGAGCGCGGGCGTCAGGATCAGCGCCACCAGCACCGACAGCACCATGGCCGAGACGATGGTGATGGAGAACTGGCGGTAGATCACGCCGGTCGAGCCGCCGAAGAAGGCCATGGGCAGGAACACCGCCACCAGCACCAGCACGATGCCGATCAGGGCGCCGGTGATCTCGCCCATGGATTTGCGGGCGGCTTCCTTCGGCGGGAGCCCCTCCTCCTCCATGATCCGCTCGACGTTCTCGACCACGACGATGGCGTCGTCGACGAGCAGCCCGATCGCCAGCACGAGCGCGAACATCGTCAGCGTGTTGATCGAGAAGCCGAAGGCGGCCAGCACCCCGAAGGTGCCCAAGAGCACCACGGGCACCGCGATGGTCGGGATCAACGTCGCGCGCCAGTTCTGCAGGAAGACGTACATGACGATGAAGACCAGGACGACGGCCTCGATCAGCGTCTTCACCACCTCCTCGATGGAGAGCTTGACGAAGGGCGTGGTGTCGACCGGGAAGGTGTAGGCCACGCCGGGAGGCAGAAGCGTCGCGAGCTGCTTCATCTCCGTCTTCACGGCGTCTGCGGTCTTGAGCGCGTTGGCGCCGGGGGCGAGCTTCACCGCGAAGCCGGCCGAGGGGTGGCCGTTGTAGCGGGCGACGAAGCCGTAGGAGTCTTGGCCTAGCTCCACCCGACCGATGTCGGAGACGCGCACCACCGAGCCGTCGGTGTTGGTCTTCAGGATGATGTCGCGGAACTGCTGGGGCGTCTGCAGCCGCGTCTGGGCCGTGACGATGGCGTTGAGCTGCTGCCCGTTCGGGAAGGGGGGCGCGCCGATCTGGCCGGCGGAGATCTGGGCGTTCTGCGCCAGGACGGCGTTCTTCACGTCCAGCGCGGTGAGGTTGTAGTTGTTGAGCTTGTAGGGGTCGAGCCAGATGCGCATGGCGTACTGGCCGCCGAACACCTGGGTGTCGCCGACGCCGGTGACGCGGCTCAGCGGGTCCTGGACCTTGGACACGATGAGGTCGCCCAGGTCGGCGGTCTGGTGGGTGCCGTCGGTGTCGTAGAGGGCCAGGATCAGGAGGAAGTTGCGCGTCGCCTTGGCGACGACCAGTCCCTGCTGCTGCACCTCGGTGGGCAGCAGCGGCGTGGCGAGCTGCAGCTTGTTCTGCGTCTGGACCTGGGCGATGTCGGGATTGGTGCCCTGGCCGAAGGTCAGGGTGATCGTCACCTGGCCCGAGCTGTCGGAGGTCGAGGAGATGTACTCCAGGTTGTCGAGCCCCTTCATCTGCTGCTCGATGATCTGGGTGACGGTGTTCTCGAGCGTCTCGGCGTTCGCGCCGGGGTAGGTGGCGGTGATCGAGACCGACGGCGGCGCGATGGACGGGTATTGCGCCACCGGCAGGCTGAGGATCGAGAGCACCCCCGCCAGCATGATCACGATCGCGATCACCCAGGCGAAGATCGGCCGGTCGATGAAGAAGCGTGACATGGCGCGGGGGTCCTAAGCCGGGGCTC
>CAZZZR010000026.1:0-17133 GCA_964658605.1 uncultured Caulobacter sp.
GGCTGGGCCTGGGCGCAAAGCTCGCGCTCCAGCGTCGCGGCCCGCTTCGCCGCGGTGTGCTCGGCGAGGATACGTGCGCGGCCGGCGGCCCCCAGGCTTCGGCGCGCCGCCTCCGGCATGCGGCGCAGGGCCTCGAGCACGTCCTCGGCGGAAGCGGCGAGGCGGATCTCCCGGTCCGGTTCGAGCAGGTCGGACAGGCCCTCCCACACGTCCGAGATGATCGGCGTGGCGCAGGCGGCGGCCTCGAACAGGCGGACACTGGGGCTCCAGCCCGCGGCGATCATGTCGGCGCGGGTGACGTTCAGGGTGAAGCGGCTGGCCGAGTAGAAGTCCGGGTGGGCCGCCGGCGGCAGGTGCTGGATCCGCTCCACATTGGCGGGCCAGGCGATGTCGTCCGGATACTGGGGCCCGGCCACGACGAAGCGCAGATCCGGCGCGCGCCGCGCGGGCTCCAGGAGCAGGCGCTCCAGCGTCGGCTGCCGGTCGGGGCTGTAGGTGCCGAGATAGCTGAGGTCCCACCGCGGCTGCGCCCCGGTCGGCCGATAGGCGTCGGCGTCCACCGAGCAGTAGAGGGCGCGGGCGGCGGGGGAGCCGTAGCGGCGCTCCAGCAGGTCCAGCGTCGGCCCGCCGGTGAAGGACAGGTAGAGGTCGTAGCCCGGGATCGCCTCGGGTGAGAGATACGCGTGGTCGCCGGCGGCGAGCTTGGCCAGGGTGACCGGGGTGTCGATGTCGTAGAAGGCGGTGACGCCGCGGGCGGTCGCCTGCACGAAGCGACCGACCTCCACCCCCTGCGGCGTGTAGGAGCCGACGATCACCGCGTCGGCCGCCGCGATCTCCTCGCGCCACGAGTTCAGCGCCTCCAGGCTGTCGTAGAAGGCGAGGCGGCAGAAGGCCGGCTCCGGCAGGTCGCGGTGGTCGCCCGCGTACCAGGGCGCCTCGCGCTCCAGGAACAGCACCGCGTGGCCGCGGGCGGCGAAGGCGGCGAGCAGGGCGCGGTAGGTGGTGGCGTGGCCGTTGCCCCAGGAGGAGGCGAGGGTCAGGCCGACGACGACGAGCCTCATGCCGCGCTCCGCTCCCGGCGGGCGGCGGCCAGGCGGGCGAAGAGGGCGTCCGCCTCCTTCGCGCGCAGGGCGTAGGTGTGGCCGGCCAGGATGCGCAGCCGCGCGGCCTCGCCGATGGTCCGGGCGCGCTCGGGCGTGAGCGCCTGCATGTGGTCTGCCACGTCCTGCCCGTCGCGGGCGACCAGCACCTCGGCGCCCGGCTCCAGGAACTGCTCGATCCCCTCCCACGCGTCGGTGATCAGGCAGGCGCCGGCGCCGGCGGCCTCGAACACGCGGGTGGCGGGCGAGAAGCCGACCGCCGCCATCGAGTCCCGCGCCACGTTCAGCACCGCGAGGGAGGAGGTGTTGAAGGCGTTGTGGTCGGCGGTGCCGAGGTGGCCGACCTTGCGGACGTTGGCGCTCGCCGCCTTGTCCTCCCACCCCGAGCCGCCGATCAGGAAGCGCCGGTCCGGCAGGCGCGCGGCGGGCTCGAGGAAGAAGCGCTCGACCCGCGCCTCCCGGTCGGGGAGCCGGTTGGCGAGGAAGTTCAGGTCGCCGGCGAACCGCGGCTCGGGCGGCACGGGATGGTGGGTGGAAGGGTCGAGGGCGTTGTAGATCGGGCGGCACACGCGCGCCCCCAGCGCCTCGTAGGCGTCGACCACCGGCGGTCCGCCGCCGTAGGTGAGCACGGCGTCGAGCTCAGGCAGGGCGCGGCGCAGGGGGTGGTCGGGCAGCGGCCGGATCTCGGCCAGGGTCGCGGGGGCGTCCACGTCCCAGAAGAGGCGCAGCGCGTGGGGGGCGGCGGCCGCGACGAGGCCCGAGATCAGGACGTCGTCGAAGACGCCGACGCCCGAGGCCTTGACCACGATGTCGGCCTCGCGCGCCTGCGCGGTCACGGCGCGGACCGCTTCGTCGGTCGCGGGATAGACCACGACGCGCGCCCAGTCGGGCGGGTCCATGTCGCGGTGCGCCTGCCGGTCGAAGGCGTCCGGCTCGTAGAAGGTGACGGCGTGGCCGAGGCCGGCCAACTCGCGGAGGAGGCCGCGGTAGTAGGTGGCCGCGCCATTCCAGTACGCCGACAGGAGGCTCGATCCGTAGAAGGCGATCTTCACGCGGCGGTCTCCGTGGCGGAGGGCGCGGCGAGGCTACCGACGATCGCCAACAGCTCGTCGACCCGGTGCGCGCAGGTGTGGCGTGCGCGGATGGTCTCAAGCCCGGACCGCACAAGGCTCTCCCGCAGCGCCGGATCGTCGCGCAGGGCGGCGAGCCGGCTCTCCATCTCGGCCCCGCCGCGGGCGGTGAGGTGGTCCTGGCCCGGCCGGAACAGGTGCTCGGCGTCGTCCCAGGGCGCGCTGACCAGCGGAATTCCGCACGCCAGGGCCTCGAACATGCGGATGGTGGGGATGCCGGGCAGGAGGCGCGTGTAGGGCCCGCGGGGCACGTGCACGGTGGCGAGGCGGGTGGCGAACACCTGCGGCGCGCGGGCGTTGGGCAGCCAGCCTCGATAGCGTGCGCCGTAGCGCTCCAGCAGCGCCAGCGCCTCGGGTGGATAGCGCACGCCGTGGACGTCCAGCGGCAATCCGGCCGCTTGTGCGGGTGCGAGGAGGAAGGTCTCCAGCTCCGCCGTGCGCTCTCCGTCGCCCCAGTTGCCGATCCACACGAGGCCTTCGCGCGGTCCTTCGATCGCCGGCGGGTGGAACAGGGAGGCGTCGGCGGCCTCGTGCCAGGTGAAGACGCGCCCGCCCCAGCCCCAGCGGCGATAGATCTCCGACAGCGCCTCCCCGAAAGCCAGCACGCCGTCGTAGGCGGAGAGGTCGTAGGCGCGCATGGCGGCCGGCTCGCTCACCGCCCGGTGGTGGGTGTCGTGGAAGAGGAGGGTGAACCGGCCGCCCCGGGCCCGCAGCCGCCCGATCGCCGCCACCAGCGCCGGGTCGTTCCACTCGTGCGCGATCACGAGGTCCGCGCCTTCGCAGGCGGCCTCCGCCTGCTCCACTTCGGCATAGGTGCCGGAGGCGAGGTCGGGGTAGGCCGCGCGCCAGGCGTCCAGACCCGCCTCGCCGTGGTCGGCCAGGAGGTTCTTCAGGCTCCAGGCCCCTTCCGGCTCGAACGCCCGCACCTCGTGCCCGCGGCGGCCGAGCTCTCGCAGCACGCCACGCAGGAAGTGGGCGTTGCCGTGGTTCCAGCAGGAGGCGAGGGAGTGGGTGAGGTAGACGACCCTCACGCCGCCGCCTCGCAGGCGGCCGCGCCCGCTACGGCGCGGTGGAGCGCCGCCGTCCTGTCCACGAAGGCGTCCAGGCCATAGCGGTCGGCCCGGATGCTGGCGGCTGCGGCGAGGCGCTCACGCTCCGCATCGTCGGCGAGGAGGCCCCGGATCGCATGGCCGAAGCCGGCGGCGTCGCCGGGCGTGGCGAACAGGGCGGCTCCATCCCACAGCTCGCGGAAGGTGGGGATGTCGCTCAGGACCAACGCACACCCGGCCTGCGCCGCCTCCAGCACGGAGAGGCCGAACGGCTCGTAGCGGGCGGTGCTGACGAACAGGCGGGCGCGGGACAGGGCCGCGGCGACCTGCCTCGCCGACCGCCGCCCCGGCGTGCGCAGGCGAGCGAAGGCGACGGCCCCGCCGCCGGGTCCCTGCAGCGGCCCAAGCGCGAGCACGGGAACGTCGATCCCGGCGGCGGCGGCGTCGAGGGTGGCGGCGTCCTTGCCCTCGTCCCACAGCCGGCCCGCGGTGATCACGGGGATGTCGCGCGGGCTCCCGGACGGGGCGCCGGCGGGAGCGCGGCCGTTGCGGACCACCAGGGGCTGGAGGCCGTAGGCGCCCTCCGTCAAGGCGGCGAAGGCGGCGCTGGGGGCGATCAGGACGTCGCAGGCGGCGTAGCCCCGGGCCGTCGACCGGATCCGCCAGGCCAGGTCGGGCGGCGGCCGCCCGGTGCGCACCGCCGACCACCACGTCGCCACACAAGAGTGCGCCACGCCCACGACGGGCGCAGGCCAGCGGACGCCAGCGGCCAGCGCCGGGCTGTTCAGGTGGATCAGATCAGGCGCCATCGTCCGCGCCAGCTCCGCCAGACCCTGCGCCGCGCGGGACAGGGCGGCGGGGTCGGCGGCCGTCCAGTCCAGCGGCAGGCCCGTCTCCACCAGGGTCACGCCGGATGCCTGGCGCACCCGCCGGCGCTGGGCGGCGGAGGGCGCCGGGCCGAGCACCGCCAGCGTCACCGCATCGCCGCGCGCCGCCAGCCCGCAGGCGAGGTCGGCCGCATACGACCACACCCCGCCCACCGTGTCGGCGGTCATCAGCACGCGCAGGTTCCGTCTCGGGGCGCTCAAAGCATCGCCGTGGCGCGAGGCCGGGCCGCGGGTCCCGCCGCGAGCGCCGCGTGCTCGGCGGCCAACCACCGCGCGAGGTCGGCAAGGCCCTCGCGCCATCCCAGCGGCGGCTCCAACCCCAGCGCCGACCGGGCGGCGGAGGCGTCGGAGACGTAGTAGCGCTGGTCGCCCGGGCGCCACTCGGCGAACCGGCTCTCCACCGGCCGGCCGGTCAGGGCCGCGATCTCGGCCAGCACCTGACGCAGCGAGACCGCGTTCTGCGCTCCGCCGCCCAGGTTGAAGGCGCGGCCGGACACCGCCTCGATCCGCTCCCAGGCGGCGACATAGGCGGCCACCGCGTCCCGCACGTGCAGCACGTCGCGCACCTGCCGGCCGTCGCCGTAGATCGACACCGGCTCGCCGTTGAGGGCGCTGATCAGGAAGTGAGCGACCCAGCCCTGGTCCTCGGTCCCCATCTGGCGCGGCCCGTAGATGCAGCTCATCCGCAGGACGCAGGTGGGGATGTCGTAGCTGCGGGCGTAGTCGAGCACGTACTGGTCGGCCCCGCCCTTCGAGCAGCCGTAGGGGGTGTGGAAGTCGAGCGGCCGATCCTCGCTCACCCCGCGCGCCCGCACGACGGGGTCGACGGGCGCGTAGGCTTCGTCTCGCAGCTCCAGCGCCACGTCGCCCAGGTCGCCATAGACCTTGTTGGTGGACGCGAAAACAACCGGCGCCCGCCGCCCGGCGCGTCGGGCCGCCTCCAGCACGTTCAGGGTGCCGAGGAGGTTGATCTCGAAGTCGTCGCGGGGGGCGTCCAGGCTCGTGGTGACGGCCACCTGCGCGGCGAGGTGGAAGACCGCGTCCTGCCCCTCCGCCGCGGCCTCCACCGCGGCGCGGTCGCGCACGTCGGCGACCATCCGGCGGACGCGGCGGGGATGGCGAGCTTCCAGCCATGCGAGGTTGCGCTCCACCCCGGGCCGGGCCAGGGCGTCGAGCACCAGGACGTCGCACCCCTCGCCGGCCAGCCTGTCGGCGAGGTTGGATCCGATGAAGCCGGCGCCGCCGGTGATCAGGACGCGACGGGGAGCCACCGCCTTCACGCGACCAGGCCCCGCATCTCGAGCTCCCGCCGCGCTTCGGCCACGCGATCCTCCGCATCCTGGCGGGCGACCCACTCGGCCAGTTCCGCCAGGCCCTCGGCGAAGTCCCGCCGCGCCGCGTAGCTCAGCTCGGCCTTGGCCTTGGACAGATCGGGCACGTTGTGGCGGATATCGCCCGCGCGACTCTTGCCCGTGATCTCCGGCGTCAGGTCCGGCCTGCCCATGGAGGCGGCCTGCAGCGTCGCCACCTCCTCCACGGTGCGGCGCTCTCCGGAACCGACGTTGAAGACGCCGCCCACGGCGCGGGGCTCGTGCAGGGCCAGCACGAAGGCGCGGGCCACGTCGGAAACGTGCACGAAGTCGCGCTGCTGGCGCCCGTCCTCGAACACCATGGGCCGCTGGCCGTTGGCGATGCGCGAAGCGAAGATCGCCAGGACGCCGGTGTAGGGGTTCGACAGCGCTTGGCCCGGCCCATAAGCGTTCCACAGCCGAAGCGCCGCGCCTTCCATCCCGTATTGCGCGGTCAGGGTCAGCGTCAGCCGCTCCTGCACGTACTTGCCGATGGCGTAGACGGAGGCGAGCGCAGGCTGCTTGGTCTCGGGCGTCGGCTCCGGGACGAGCGGCCGACCCTGCGCATCGAGGGGATCCCAGCTTCCGTCGGCGTTCCGCCCCAGTCGGACGGCGTCATGGACCAGCGCCCCGTCCTGCGTGCGATAGAGGCCCTCGCCGTAGATCGACATCGAGGAGGCGACCACGACCCGGCGCACCGGGCGGTCGATCAGCTGCTGGAACAGCACCGCGGTGCCGTAGTCGTTGACCGAGGTGTAGCGGTCGACGGCATACATGCTCTGGCCCACGCCCACCTCGGCGGCGAGGTGGACGACGCTGTCGACCCCTTTCAGCGCCTTGAGCACCGCACCCTCGTCTCGCACGTCGCCGACGACGAGTTCCAAGTCCGCCGCGAGCTCGTTCGGCCGCTCGCGCTTGGGGTGGACTTGCTCGATCAGGCTGTCGAGGACGCGAACGCGGTCGCCGCGCTCCAGCAGCGCCTGGGCGAGGTGGCGGCCGATGAAGCCCGCGCCGCCCGTGATGAGGACCGTCTCGCCCATCAGCGCCCCGTGGCGCGGGAGGTCGTCTCGGCTTGGCTCATGGCGGCTCCGTCGACTTGAGTGTCGCCCTCCCAACGACGATGCTTCATGTAAGTTCCGGAGCTTGACGAAGGTTATCGCCTCGAAAGGCTACGCTATGCTTAGGGGTCAACCGGATGATCAAATGTTAGGAAGCAAGACTTAGGCTTGCCGAACATATCCGCTGGGCGTCAGGAACTTTCCTTTACGCAGAGCTCTTAATGGCTACAAAGCTGCGGCCAAGGTCGCGGAGGAGCGGCGTTCTATGGCGCGGAGCAAGGTTCGGGTGGGGATCGTGGGCGTGGGCAACTGCGCCTCGTCCTTCGTGCAGGGGCTGACGCACTACGCCGAGGCCGCCGCCAACGAACCGCCGCCCGGCCTCATGCACGTGGACCTGGGCGGCTACCACGTGGGCGACGTGGAGATCGCCTGCGCCTTCGACGTGCACGCGGGAAAGGTGGGCCGCGACGTGGCCGACGCGATCCGATTGCCCCCAAACAACACGCTGGAGTTCGCCCGCGCCCCGGCGACGGGCGTCGAGGTCGCCCGCGGACCCACCCAAGACGGCCTGGGCAAGTACCTCGTCGCCGAGATCGAGGAGTCCGACGCCCCGCCGGTAGATGTGGCCGAGACGCTGCGCCGATCGGGGACGGAGGTGCTGGTCTCCTACCTCCCCGTCGGTTCACAGCGGGCGACGGAGGTCTATGCGGAGGCGGCGCTGCAGGCGGGCTGCGCCTTCGTCAACTGCATTCCTGTGTTCATCGCCAGCGACAAGGGGTGGGCGACGCGCTTCGCCGAGCGCGGCCTGCCGATCGTGGGCGACGACATCAAGAGCCAAGTGGGCGCCACCATCGTCCACCGCATGCTGGCCAACCTGTTCCGCGAGCGGGGCGTGCGGCTGGACCGCACCTACCAGCTCAACTTCGGCGGCAACACCGACTTCAAGAACATGCTGGAGCGGGAGCGGCTGGAGTCCAAGAAGATCAGCAAGACCCGCGCGGTCTCCTCGCAACTCGACGTGCCGCTCGACGCCGACGACATCCACATCGGCCCGTCCGACTACGTGCCGTGGCTGTCCGACCGCAAATGGGCGCACATCCGGCTGGAGGGGACCACCTTTGGCGGCGCCCCCCTGAACGTGGAGCTGAAGCTGGAGGTGTGGGACAGCCCCAACAGCGCGGGCGTGGTGATCGACGCGGTGCGGTGCGCCAAGCTCGGGCTGGACCGCAAGCTCGGCGGTCCGCTGATCGGCCCCTCCAGCTACTTCATGAAGTCGCCGCCCGTGCAGTTCACCGACGACGAGGCGCGCGAACGCACCCGCCGCTTCATCGCCGGCGAGCCCGAGCCGGCATGAGCCGCCTGACGAAGCCCGCCATCGCCGAACGGGTCGAGGCGCTGAAGCCCTGGTTCCACGACATGGACCTGAGCGGCGTCCGCACCGCGCCCGACCACTTCCTGCACGGGTACCCCGAGAAGAAGTGGCGTCTTTTCGCCCACGCCGTGCCCGCCGACCTGACGGGAAAGAGCGTGCTCGACATCGGCTGCAACGCGGGCTTCTACAGCCTGGAGATGGCCGCCCGGGGCGCCGGACGCGTGCTCGGGATCGACTCGGATGACCGCTACCTGGAGCAGGCGCGCCTGGCCGCCCAGGTGCGGGGCGCCGACATCGAGTTCCGCAACCTGTCCGTCTACGACCTGGCTCTTCTGGGCGAACGGTTCGACCTCGTGCTCTTCATGGGCGTGCTCTACCACCTGCGCCACCCGCTGC
The DNA here is from genome assembly GCA_964658605.1 of uncultured Caulobacter sp. Lineage (GTDB taxonomy): Bacteria > Pseudomonadota > Alphaproteobacteria > Caulobacterales > Caulobacteraceae > JASLDZ01. The sequence goes on from CAZZZR010000026.1 coordinate 8,342, forward strand.
TGGCGCTGGACCTGATCTTCGAGCACGCAGCCGCGGACCTCCTGCTCTACCAATCGATGCAGCGCGGCGCGGACGTCGTGACGGAGGTGGCGGAGGACTACGACTTCTTCGCCCCCGCCCCGTTCGACGATCCCGGCTATCCGAAGCTGCACTTCATCGAGCATCGGTACGCGGGCGATCCGACCAACTGGTGGGCGCCCAACGCCGCCGCCTCAGCCGCCATGCTGCGCAGCGCCGGGTTCGAGATCGTCGACCATCCAGAGGCGGAGGTGTTCCTCTGCCGCCGCGCCGAGCGCCGCGGCGTCGCCGGCGCCGTCTACCCCGCCCGCCCCGGAGCGTCCGCGTGATCGAAGCCGTCAAGATCTGGAACGAGCCCAACAACAAGTCCCACTGGGATCCGGATCTCGATCCGGAGTGGGACGCCTTCTCGGGCATGACCAAGCTGGCGGGCCAAGCGATTGCGGCGGAGTCGCCAGGCCTCGCCCGGGTGCTCGGCGGCATGTCTCCGATCGACCCCTCGTTCGTGAACCGCATGGCCGCCAAGGGCGCGCTCGAGCACGTGGACGTGGTGGCCGTGCACGGCTTCCCGCTCGACTGGAACCTGTGGATGGTCGACGAATGGCCGGCCAAGCTCGCCGAAATCCAGGCGGTCACGCCCAAGCCCGTGTGGGTGACGGAGGTGGGCGTCTCCTCCTTCGGGGCGGAGGAGGTGCAGGCCTGGGGCGTGGAGCGGACCGCGCAGCTCCTGATCGGCAAGGCGCCGCGCATCCACTGGTACAGCCTCTACGACCTGCCCCAGGCGTGGGAGGCGACGACCCGGCACAAGGAGGCGGAGGGCTCCAGCTACTACCGCCACTTCGCCATGGGCCTCCTGCGCGAGGACGGTACGCCCAAGCGGGGGCTGGAGGCCTATGCTCCGTACGCCGCGCAGATGGGGCTGTGCCAGTGGTTCCACTTCGAGGACCACCGGCTGGAGGAGGCGGTCGCTTGGTTCCGGCGCCTGGGCGTGCGCCATGTCCGCACCGGCCTCTCCTGGGCGGACAGCTTCCGGCCCGACGCGCTGCGCTGGTTCGACCGCCAGATGGAGGCGCTGGAGGATTTCGCCGTGACCGTCACCTTCTGCTTCACGCCCGAGCACCGCGGGATCGAGCCGCACCACACCTCCCCCCCGCAAGCGGCGGAGGAGTACGCCGAATTCTGCGCGCGCATGGTCCGCCGCTACGCCCCGGCGCGGGCGGTGGCGGCCGAGCCGGCGCTGGCGTGACGCTCGACTTCCACTGGGTCCACCCGCAGATCGCGGTCGGCGCCTGCTTCGCGCCGGGCGAGGAGGCGGCGCTGAAGGCGGCGGGCGTGGACGCCGTCGTGGACCTGCGCGACGAGGACCGGAACGACGCCGCGGCGCTGGCGGCCGCGGGGGTCGAGCTCCTGCATCTGCCAACGCCGGACATGCATCCGCCGCGTCTGGAGGACCTGGACGCGGGCGTCGCCTTCGTGCGCGCCCGCATGGCGAGCGGCGAGCGGGTGCTGATCCACTGTCGCCACGGCATCGGCCGCTCCGCCACGCTGGCGCTCTGCGCCCTGGCCGAGGCGGGCGTAACCCCGCTCGACGCGATCACCGCCGCCAAGGACGCCCGGGAGAAGGTGTCGCCCAGCCCCGAGCAGTACGAGGGCTGGAAGGCCTGGCTCGCCGCCAGGGGGCTGGAACCGCCCGACTTCCACACCTTCGGCTGCATCGCCTACCGACACCTGGCGGACGAGGCGAAGGGCGACTGATGCTCGTCTACGGCGACCGCAGCGAGACCGTCGATCCGCGCGCCTACGCCGAGGCGCTGGCGGCGCGCTGCCGGCCGCCGCCCGCCGCGCGCTTCGACATCACGCGCCACGCGGCGCTCGTCGGCCTGCTGATCGACATGGGAAAGCTGGCGCAGGGGCTCGCGGATGCGGCGTTCGAGGCGGAGGGGATGGATGACGACGCGCATGTCTTCGCGCCGATCGCCGCCGTGCAGTTCGCCGCCAGCGTCGCGATCTCCTGGCACGGCGGCTGGGGCCATCCCGTGGAGCCGACGAAGACGCTGGACTACCTGCTGGAAGACGAGCTGCCCCAGACGATCACGCTGCGGGAGCCCGAGGGCTACGCCTTCTACGCCGTCTACCCCGAGCTTTACGCCGTCGCGGCCGAGACGCGCGCGGACGGGCAGGAGGGGATGAGCGCCGTGGTTGCCATCCGTAGCATCGGAACAAGCCTGGGCGCTGCGGCGGCGTTGAGCGGCTCCGGCTATCCGCCCATAACGGTCCGGCCCTTCGGCGACCCCTCCGCGCGGCGGGTGTCCCTCACACCTTTCGCGACCGCCAAGCTCGAGCGGCAGGCCAAGCATGGCGTGCTGGTGGTGGACGAGGGACCGGGGGCGTCGGGCTCATCGTTTGGGGCGGTCGGCGACCTCCTGGAGGAGATCGGCGTCCCCGCTGAACGCGTCACCTACATGCCCAGTCACCTGGGCGACCTCGGCCCCCAGGCGTCCGAGCGCCACCGGGCGCGCTGGCGCACGGCGCGCAAAGCGCACGCGTCGTTCGAGGACGTGATCCTGCCGCGCCTACCCGACTGGACCGAGCCGCTGGTCGGTCCCGCGGTCGCGCCGTTGGAGGACCTGTCCGGTGGGCGCTGGCGGGAGGGCGCGCTTTGGGATGCGCCCGCTTGGCCTGAGTCCGAGCGGCGCAAGTATCGCCTGACCACCGCGCAGGGCGTGTTCCTGCTGAAGTTCGCAGGGCTCGGCGACATCGGCGAGACCAAGCTCGGCCGCGCCCGCGCCCTGCACGTGGCGGGATGGGGCGTGGAGCCGCTCGGCCTCGTCCACGGCTTCCTGGTTGAACGCTTCTCTTCTCTTTCCCCCGTCCCCGCGGACGCAGGGATGACGGAGGTGGAAGGATTGGCCGAGTATCTCGCGGTGCGGAGAAGCCTCGCCCCGCCGCAGCCCGGCGCCTCGCCCGACCTCCTGCGGACGATGATGCGGCGCAACCTCTCCCTCGCGGGACTGCCGGAAGCCGCCTCACGGGCCGAGCGGCTGCCTGCGCCCACCGGCATCCTCCCCGTCGCCGTCGACGGGCGGCTGCACGCGTGGGAGTGGCGGCGCGATCCGTCCGGCCGGCTCCTCAAGCTGGACGCGCTCGACCACTGCCAGGCGCACGACCTCGTCGGCGCGCAGGACATGGCCTGGGACGTGGCCGGCGCAGCCGTCGAGTTCGACCTTTCGCCCGACGCCGCCGAGCGCCTGCGGGAGGAGGTCTCGCGGGCGACGCATCGCGAGATCGACCCCCGCAGCCTCGACTTCCACACCCTGGCCTACCTCGCCTTCCAGATCGGCCTCTGGACCTTCGCCGCGCAGGGTTGCGAGGGCGCCCGGGCCGCCGCCGAGGCCGAGCGCTACAAGGCGCGCGCCGACCGCTGGAGACCCGCCGCATGACCACGCCCGCCGCCGTGCTCACCGGCCCCGGCCGCATCGAGGTGCGCGAGGCGCCCCTGCCCGAGCCCGGCCCGGGCCAGATCCGCATCCGGCTGGAGGGTTGCGGCGTCTGCGCCTCCAACCTCGGGCCGTGGGCGGGCCCCGAATGGATGAGCTTCCCCACCGAACCCGGAGGGCTGGGGCACGAGGGTTGGGGCGTGGTCGATGCGGTGGGCCCCGGCGTCGAGGGCCTCGCCCCCGGCGACCGGGTGGCGGCGTTGAGCTACCACGCCTACGCCGGGCACGACCTGGCCGAGGCGTCGGCGACCGTGAAGCTGCCGGCGGCGCTGGACGGCCAGCCCTTCCCCGGAGAGCCCCTGGCCTGCGCCATGAACATCTTCGGCCGCTGCGAGATCGCGGCGGGCCAGACGGTGGCGATCGTGGGGATCGGCTTCCTCGGCGCCATCCTGACCCGGCTGGCGGCCGACGCCGGCGCGCGCGTGATCGCCGTCTCCCGCCGGCCCTTCTCGCTGGAGGTCGCCCGCCGCATGGGCGCGGCCGAGACCATCCCGATGGACGACCACGGGGCGATCATCGAGCGCGTGAAGGCGCTCACCGACGGCCGGCTGTGCGAGCGCGTGATCGAGGCGGTGGGGAAACAGTGGCCCCTAGACCTTGCGGGCGAGCTCGCCGCCGAGCGCGGGCGGCTGATCATCGCCGGCTACCACCAGGACGGGCCGCGGCAGGTCAACATGCAGCTGTGGAACTGGCGCGGGCTGGACGTGGTCAACGCCCACGAGCGCGATCCCGCCGTCTACGTCCGCGGCCTGCGCGCGGCGGTGGAGGCGGTGGCGTCCGGTCGGCTCGACCCCCGCCCGCTCTACACCCATCGCTACCCGCTGGAGCGGCTGGACGAGGCGCTGGACGCCACCCGCGACCGCCCCGACGGCTTTCTCAAGGCGCTGGTCGTCTACCCGTGACCCGGCCCCGCGTCGGCTTCCTGGGCGTCGGTTGGATCGGCCGCGACCGCATGGCCGCTATCGCCGAGACGGGCGCGGTGGAGATCGTGGGCGTCTCCGAACCCTCCGACGAGGCGGCCGAGGCCGCCCTGGCGCTGGAGCCGGGGGCGAGGCGGGCCGCGGGGTTCGAGGCCCTGCTCGACCTCGAGCTCGACGGCCTGGTGATCGCCACCCCCAGCGCGCTCCACGCGGAGCAGTCGCTGCGGGCGCTCGGGCGGGGCATGGCTGTGTTCTGCCAGAAGCCGCTGGGCCGCAGCGCCGCGGAGGTCGAGGCGGTGGTCGAGGCGGCTCGCCGCGCCGACCGGCTGCTGTCTGTGGACCTGTCCTACCGCTTCACGGCCGGAATGCAGGCGATCCGCGAGCGGGTGCAGTCGGGCGCGCTGGGCCGCGTCTACGCCGTCGACCTCGTGTTCCACAACGCCTACGGGCCGGACAAGCCGTGGTTCCGAGACCGGGCGCTCTCGGGCGGCGGCTGCGTGATCGACCTCGGCGTCCATCTGCTCGACCTCGCGCTGTGGACCCTGGACTTCCCGCAGGTGGAGCACGTCGCCTCGCACCTCTACGCCGACGGCGAGCGGCTGGGGCCGGACCCGGAGGCGGTGGAGGACTTCGCCGTCGCCACCCTGACGCTGGCGGGGGGCGTGGTCGTGCGCCTCGCCTGCTCCTGGAACCTGCCCGCCGGGTGCGAGGCGGTGATCGAGGCCGCCTTCCACGGGACCGCCGCCGGCGCCGCCCTGCGGAACCGCGACGGCTCTTTCCACGATTTCGACGCGATCCTCACGCGCGGCTCCAGCGGTCGGGAGCCCCTCGCCGTCCCACCCGACCCTTGGTCCGGCCGCGCCGCGGCCGACTGGGCGCGGCGCCTCGCAGCGGGCGAGCGGTTCGACCCGGCGGCGGCCACGCTCGTCCGCGTCGCGGACGGGCTGGACGCGATCTACCGCGGCGCGACCGCGTAGGACTGAACCGGCTGGGCGGGACGGCGAGCTCCCCATGCCTGCCGCCGTGCTGATCGCCCCCGACCGCAGCGTCGCCTGCGCCGACGTCACTCCGACTGGCCGGCGCGCACCCAAGCCGAACCCATCCTGGGCGCCGTCCGCAGTTTCGCCGCCGTCCCGGCGCTCTGATCCGTCCGAAATGGATCCCTTCCCATGTCCCAGCCCGAAGGAGCGACCTTCCGCGAGGAGCTGGGCCTGCCCGTCCAGGCGAACCGCCACCGCGCCCGATAGGCGCGATCGGTCGCCCGATTTCGGCGTCCTTCGGGGAGCCGGCAGGACTGCCCGGCGGAGGCGGGATCGCGACTCGCCCAGGCTTCCGTCTTCAACGGTTCGGTGAAGACGGAAGCCAAAGGTGGGATTTGGAACCGTGGACCGCAGATGCGGACGGTCATCCGAGCCCGGTCAGCGGAGCAGGCGGGCGCTGCGCAAGGCGTGGCTGATCGTCTCCCCTATTCGGTTCACCGGAAACGGCGGTTGCCCTACGCCGGACGCTTCGGCTTCGATCGCTCGGGGACGTGATCGACTGGCCGGCTGCGGTCGGCCGGTGCGCGCGACGCCCCAAGATCGAACGCTCTCCAGGCTCGAGGAGACGCCGGCCTCCAGGATCCACGGCCCGGGCGCTCCGCAGCCGTCGACACCGCCCGCCGCGATCGGCGCGCCGTGTCCCAGGCCGGTCACCGTGTGAAGTTCGACCACGACGTCTCCCTTCGCGTTGCGCCAAGCCTTGCGAAGATGGCGGCTGGAACAGGTCGAGACCGCCTCCGCCTCCGCCTCCGTGAGGCCGTGGACGTCCCGCCATTGCAGCGCGATCGCGTCGGCCGCCGTCGGCGTGACCGTTGCGTCGGCGTCGCCGCTCCAGATGGAGACCCGGGGCCAGCGCGCCGGCGCGGCGGCGCGCACCTTGTCGCCCCATGCCCGGGGCGACGACACGGGCGTGCGGCGCATCACGCTCAGGGCTTGCGCGACGCCGGAGGCCGCGCCGTAGGGCAGTCCGGCGACGACCGCGCCGGCGGCGAAGAGTTCCGGATACGCGGCGAGCATCACGACCGCCATGGCTCCTCCCGCAGATAGGCCGGTGACGAAGACCCGGCGCTGGTCCAGATCGAACGTCTTCAAAGCGCGCCGCACCATCTGCGCGATCGACTCCGCTTCGCCCGCGCCCCTGCGGGTGTCTGCGTCCTCGAACCAGTTGAAGCAAAGGTTGGGATTGTTGCCTCGAACCTGCTCGGGGCAGAGGACCGCGAAGCCGTGCCGGTCTGCGAGTTCGATCCAACCCGCCCCTGCCGCATACCCCGCAGCCGACTGGCCGCACCCGTGCAGGACCACGACGAGCGGCGCCTCGGCGGGGAGCGCGGCGGGCGCGTGCAGCCACATGCGCAAGGCGCCCGGGTTCGAGCCGAAGGACGGTATGAGAGCCAGGGAGGAGACGGCCTCCGCCTCACCTGTCAGGGTGGCCGATCTCCGCCGCGCCAAAAGCTCGGCGACCGTTTCTCCAAGGCCGGGCATAGCGCTCTCCTCGCCGGGAAACCCAGCCCCCCGCATATGGATGCTGCAGTGCAGCATTGCATCCGAGGCGAAGAGAAAAGAAGGCTCTGCCTCGTCGCGGCACCTTCCAGGAACAACGCGATCCGCCGGCAGCTTCCCTTCCCGAGGCCACACCGATTGAGCGGAGCCGAACGAAGCCTTCGCGCCTCTAGGCTCCGGTCAAGAACCATCGCGCGGAGCGTCGATGTCCGCCGAAAGGTCGTCGGCGCCTCATCCCTATGGGCGCTCGGGCGGACGACCGGCGCTCCGCGGCCCCTCACGCCTGCGCCTACGCGCGGGACGGACGGCGCGTGGGGTGGATCCGCCGCATCCGCTAGAACAGCACCCGCGGGTTCATGATCCCCGCCGGGTCCAGCGCCCTGCGGATGGCTTGCATGGCGGCGACGGCGGCGGGGTCCTTGTAGCGAAGGGCCTCGGCCGACTTCATCGCGCCGAGGCCGTGCTCGGCGGAAATGGAGCCGCCGAGCGCGTGCACGATGTCGTGGACGAGGCGGGCGCCCCGGTCGCGGCGGGCGTCGTGGGCGTCGTCGGAGGCCCCCTCCGGGCGGATCACGTCGTAGTGGATGTTGCCGTCGCCGACGTGGCCGAAAGCGACGACGCGCACGCCGGGGCTGAGGGCCTCCACCGCCGTCGTGGCCTGCTCCAGGAAGGCGGGCACGGCGGCGATCGGCACGCTGACGTCGTGCTTCCAGGCGGCGCCCTCCGGCTTCTGCGCCGCCGATTGGCCTTCCCGCAGCGCCCAGAAGGCGCGCGCCTGCGTGTCGTCCTGCGCGATGGCGGCGTCGGTCACGAGCCCGTCGTCCAGCGCCCGGGCCAGCAGCGCCTCCAGCGCCGTCTCGGCCGCGCCCTTGAGGCCCGAGGCCAGCTCGATCAGCACGAACCACGGGTGCTGGCCCGCCAGCGGGCCGCGCGTGTCGGGCAGGTTCCTGAGCGCGAAACCTAGGCCCGAGGCGCCGATCAGCTCGAACGCCTCCACCTGCCCGCCGCTCTCGGCCTTGGCGCGGGCGAGGAGGTCGAGCGCCGCTTGCGGGGTCTCCACCCCCACGAAGGCCACGGCGCGGGAGGGCAGCAGGGGCGCGAGCTTCAAAGCGGCGGCGGTGACGACCCCAAGCGTGCCCTCCGCTCCGATCAGAAGGCCCCGCAGGTCGTAGCCGGTGTTGTCCTTGCGCAGGCGCTTGAGGTCGCGCAGCACCTCGCCGGTGGGGAGCACCGCCTCGATCCCCAGCACCTGCTCGCGCATGGCGCCGTAGCGCAGCACCGCCGTGCCGCCCGCGTTGGTGGAGATCAGGCCGCCGACGGTGGCTGAACCCTCCGACGCGAGGTTCAGGGGGAAGCGGCGGCCGGCGGCGGCGGCGGCCTCGTGCACGGCGGCGAGGGTGGCGCCCGCCTCGACCACCATCACGTCCCCGCCCGCGTCGACCTCACGTATGCTGCGCATCCGTTCGAGAGACAGCAGCACCTCGCCCTGCGGGATCTGGCCGGCGACGAGGCCGGTGTTGCCGCCCTGAGGCGTGATCGCGACACGCTCCTCGGCGCAGATGCGGACCAGGGAGGCGACCTCGTCCACGGTGCGGGGGAGGAGGAGGAGGGGGGTCTCGCCCGTCCAGCGGCCGCGCCACTCGACCAGCTTGGGCGCGATGCGGTCGGGGTCCTGCGACCACCCGCCCTCGCCGGCGGCGGCCTTCAGGCGGTCCAGGGCGGCGGGGGAAGGGGAAGCGGAGAGCATGGCGTGGGTATAGCGTCCCAACCTCGCCGGGCGGAGCCCTCCTCTGGGCGTCGCATCGGCGCGCAAGCGG
>CAZZZR010000027.1:0-17131 GCA_964658605.1 uncultured Caulobacter sp.
CACCGGCGCCGCCGGCGGGCGCGTAGGGGCGGCTCCGCTCGCCAGCGCTTGGTCGAAGAAGGCCTTCTGCGCCGCCGCGATCGCCTGGGCGCGCGCGGCCGGCAGCGGCCGCGACGGAACGGCGGCGGGCGGCGGCGGGACGGGGCGGACGTCGGCCATGAGAACTATGGTTAACACAGGCGCGACGGAGGCGCGACCGTCGCAGGCGTCTCAACGCGCGGGACGGTCGATGGTCTCCAAGAGGCGCTCGGCGTCGTCTGGCGTGAGAACGCCCGCGTGTTTGGCGCGCACCACCCCCTGCGCGTCCACCGCGAAGGTCTCGGGCACGCCGGAAATGCCGAGGTCCACGCCCGCCCGACCCTGCGGGTCGAGCAGCACCGTCGCGAAGGGATCGCCCTGGCGGCTGAGGAAGCCGCGGGTGGCCGCCGGGTCGTCCTTGTAGGCCAGGCCCACCATCTTCACGCCCGACGCCTTGAGCGCCATCAGCGCCGGCGCCTCCTCCACGCACGGCGCGCACCAGGAGGCGAAGACGTTGACGAGCACGGGTCCCTTGGCCGCCAGCGCCAGCGGCCGCGGCGCGGACCCGTCGAGGCCGGCCGCCGGGGTCGCGGGCAGCGGCTTGCCCACCAGGGCCGCAGGGTTCACCCGCGGGTCGTGCTTCAGCCCGTAGCCGAGGAACAGCGCCGCCAGCGCGACCAGCATGGCCAGGGGCGCGAGCGCGATCCAGCGCCTCACGCGCGGCTCACCGCGGCCTTCGGCGCTGAGCGGCCCGCTCGGCGCGCCGCTTCCAGACCGCGCTCCGGACAAGCGTCCAGACGGTCAGCGTCGTCAGTCCGACAGCGCTGATCCCGTAGGCCGCGACGACATAGGTCGCGAACCGGCCGGACATCATCAGGTCGATGAGGTTCACGCCGCCTGCTCCGCGGAGATCGCCCGCCGCCGCCAGACCTCGGCCTGGATGCGGGACAGCCACAGAGCGCCGAACAGGAGCAGGTAGCCGCCGATCATCGCCAGCAAAGGGGCCAGGTAGACGGCCGCGAGCTTGGGCCCGCCCTTGGCCAGGAGCGTCTCGCCCTGGTGCAGGCTGTGCCACCACACCACCGAAAAGTGGATCACCGGCAGCATCACGAGCCCCACGAGCGCCAGGATCGCCGCCATCCGCGCCCCCTGCGCCTCGTCCTCGAACGCGGCGTGCAGGGCCATGTAGCCGAGGTAGATCAGGAACAGGATCAGGAAGGACGTCAGCCGCGCGTCCCACACCCACCACGTCCCCCACTCGGGTCGGCCCCAGATCGAGCCCGTGATCAGGCCGAGCAGCGTGAACCCCGCTCCCAGCGGCGCGGCCGCCTTGGCGGCGGCGTCGGCGAGGGCGTGGCGGAACACCAGGCCGAAGAAGCTCGAGGCGCCGAGCGCCAGATAGGCCGCCATGCCGGCGAACACCGCGGGCACGTGCACGAACATGATCTTGACCGTCTCGTGTTGCTGGTAGTCCGGCGGGGCGGAGAGCCCAAGCGTCAGCCCGACTCCCAGCAAGACCGCCGCCGCCACGCCCAGAAGGGGCGCGAGCCACACGGACAGCGCCATGAACCGCGCGGGATTGGCGAACCACATGGGCCGCGCTTAGCCCCCGCGCCCCGGCCCCGCAAGCGAGCGCATCTTGAAGCGCGCGGACCCGAGACCATCTATCGGGATGCCGAAGTCCGCAGCCGATCACCGGGGCGGACCGTGGCGCCTTCAGTCGCTTCCCAGCGAGGACTGACCGAGATGACGACGCGCACGCTCGTGTTCGACAGCCCGTTCCTGCTCGGCTTCGAGCATACTCGCGCCCTGGCCGAGCGCGTGGCCAAGGCGGCGTCCGACGCCTACCCTCCCTACAACGTCGAGCAGCTGGGCGACGGCGGCGTGAGAATCACGCTGGCGGTCGCCGGCTTCAAGCCCGACGAGCTGACCGTCTCGGTCGAGGCGGGCCGGCTGGACATCGCCGGGCGGCGCGAGGCCAAGGCGGACGCGACCGATCCCGCCTTCCTGCACCGGGGCATCGCCGCCCGCGGCTTCCAGCGCGCCTTCGTGCTGGCGGACGGCATGGAGGTCTCCGAAGCCCTCTTGGAGCACGGCCTGCTCCACATCACCGTGCTGCGTCCCGAGCCCGAACGGCTGGTGCGCCGCATCCCTATCCGCACGGCCGGCTGAAACCAGCGGCCCGTTCGGACGTATCCTCATTTGAGAAAGGAGACGGTCATGCAGACGTCCTCCATCACCCAGAACGACTTCATCGCCTTGGGCGGCCCCAACCTCGTCTATGTGCGCGAGGTCAGCGCTCGCGAGATCCTGGCCGACGCGCCGGCGGGGGTGCGCGAGACGATCTCCGTCTCGCCCAAGCAGACGCTCTACGCCGTGCACCGCGGCGATGGCGAACGCCTAGCCGTGCTGGCCGACCGCGACAGCGCCTTCGCCGCCGCCCTGGCGCACGAACTGGCGCCCGTCAGCGTCCACTGACCTTCCGGCCGCTCCCCCGGGGAGGCGCGGCCTTAAGGGTGCGGCAAGACGCGTCCTCTACAGCGTCACCATGCGGCACGCCCACGCTTTGGCCATCTTCATCCTCGCGATCCTGGTGGCGGGAGCCGGCCTTTGCGCGCCTTCGTTCGCGCAGTCGGCGTTGCGTTCGCGCGCGCGGCCGCAGGCGCCGCCGGCCGTGGAGCCCTCCCTCGCGCCCGCGGCTCAAGCGACGTCAACCGCCCTTCCTCCCGCTCCGGCCCGGCTCAGGCTTCAGGGCCTGCCGCGAAGCTTCGACGCCGCTCCAGCCTGCCGCGCGCGCTGCACCGCGGTACGCGCGGCCTGCGAGGCGGTCCAGGACGACTGTGCGCCGCAATGGAGCGCGTGTCTTCATCGCTGCACCGCAGCATAGACGGCGCCGACTGACCGTCCCTCGGCGCCCTTAACAAGTGGGGAAATCAGAGTATCCTCTCCGCAACAACTACATAGTCGTCTGGGAGGCGTGAGTTATGAAGTTGTCTGCGATCTGCGGCATGGTGGCGTCGACAACGATGCTTTCGGCTGCGACGGCCGCTGCAGCCCAATCGAGCTGCATCGCGAACTGCAACGCGGCGAACGCGCAATGCCGGCAAGCGGGGAAGAACGACACCATCTGTCTCTCGGCCTGGCACCAGTGCAAGGTCGGCTGCTCCACCCCCGCAGGCCCCGCCAAGCTCCAGGTCACGCGGCCGTCGGCCAACACCGTCGTGATCAAGACGGCGGCGCCGGCCTCGACCCACCGCTGACCGAACACGCGACCTCGGAAGTCGCGGGCCGTCGTCACCGCTTGCCCCGCGCCCCGGCATGGGCTGATGTCGGGGCGTGAGCACCGCGCCCTCCACTCCCGAGCGTGGCCAGCCAGCGCCCGGCGGCCGGCGCGAGCGCGCCAAGGCCAGCAACCGCGCCGCCATCCTGGACGCGGCGCGCGGCGCGTTCGGCGAGCTGGGCTACGGCGCGGCGTCCGTGCGCGACATCGTCCGGCGCACCGACCTCTCCGTAGGCGCCTTCTACAACTACTTCCGGTCGAAGGAGGAGGTGTACGAGGCGCTGGCCGACGACGGCGCGCGGCGTTTCCGCCCCCGGCTGACCGTCCTGCGCGAGACCGCGCCGGACTTCGAGACTTACGTGCGCCTCGCCGTCCCCGCCTTCTTCCGCTTCCTGGTCGAGGAGGAGGAGGCCTGGACGATCCGGGGCTCCCCAGGCGAGCCCCGGCCGCCCACGGTGCGCGCCGACACCCCCGAGATGCAGGCGGTGTTCGAGGAGGTCCGCGAAGAGATCGCCCAGGCGCTGCGATTGGGCGCCCCGGAAGCCGGCGCGCGGCCCGACGCGGACTACCTCGCGGGCGCGCTCATCGCTCTGGTGCGCGAGGTGGGCGACCGGATGCTGGAGCGCCGGCCGATGGACGTGGACGGCGCGGCCGCGTTCACCGTCACCCTGATCCTGCGCGGCGTGGCGGGCCTTTCCGCGTTCGGGGACCCTGAGCGATGAGCGACGTCCAGGCCGCCGACCTCGCCAAGCGCCGCCGGTCCCTGCGCACCGTGCTCTCGCTTCCTGGACCCGTCCTGCGCCTGATGGGCGGCGGGCGCGCGGTGCGCGCCATGGGACGTACGCTGGACCCCGCCTTCCAGCTCATCGCCCACGGCGCGCGCAACCAGCCGAAGGCGTCGAGCCAGACGCCGCAGGAGGCGCGGACCGGCGCGACCTACGGCTTCGCCCTGCTCGCCGCAGACCCCGAACCGGGCGTGATGGTCGAGGCGGTGGACATCCCCGCCTCGCACGGCGCCATCCCCGCCCGCGCCTACCGCCCGGCCAGGGCCGACCCCGCCGCGCCCTTGATGGTGTGGCTGCACCAGGGGGGCGGCGTGATCGGCGACCTGGAGACCAGCCACGCCTTCTGCACCCTCCTGGCCGCGACGACCGGGGGCCCTGTGCTGTCGGTGGACTACCGCCTGGCGCCCGAGCACCGCCACCCGGCCGCCTTCGACGACGCGCTAACCGCCTTCCGCTGGGGCCGCGAGAACGCCGCGCGGTTCGGCGCGCCAGCGGGCCGGGCGGCGATGGGCGGCGACAGCATGGGCGGCTACCTGACCGCCTCCACCTGCCAGGCGCTGAAGACGACGGGCGAGACCCAGCCGGTGCTGCAGCTCCTCGTCTATCCGGCGGTGGACCTGGACAGCGACACGCCCTCGATGACGGCCCTGGCCGACGCGCACCCGCTGTCGCGCGACACGATGGAGTGGTTCATGGGCCACTACGCGCCTGACGCCGACCGCGGAGACGCGCGCCTGTCGCCCGTGCGGGCGGCCGACCTTGCAGGCCTGGCGCCCGCAGTGATCGTGGCCGCAGGGTTCGACCCCCTCACCGACCAGGCGGAGGTCTACGCCGACAGGCTGAAGGCGGCGGGCGTGCCGACCGTCTTCCGCCGCTACGACGCCCTGCCTCACGCGTTCCTGAGCTTCGGCCTCGTCAGGTCGGCCGAGCGGGCGGCGCGGGAGGTGGCGGGGCTGGTGCGCGACGCCTATCGGGCGGGCTGAGCGTGAAGGCCCTCGTCGTCCGCGAACTGCTGGACGACTTCGCCGGCTGCGCGGTCGAGGAGGTCGCCGAGCCCGTCGTCGGGCGGGGAGAACTGTTGGTGCGCGTGCGCGCCGCCTCGGTCAACTTCCCCGACCTCCTGATGACCCGCGGAGGCTACCAGCTGAAGCCGCCCCTCCCCTTCACGCCGGGGCTGGACCTTGCGGGCGAGGTCGTGGCCGTGGGCGAGGGCGTCGACGCCGCCCGCGTCGGTGAGGCGGTGGTGGCGGGCACGCGGCTGGGCGCGATGGCGCAGCTGTGCGTGGTGCGGGCGGACGCGGCGCGGCCCAAGCCGGCGGCCCTGTCGTGGGAGGCGGCGGCCGCCTACGGCGCGGCCTACCTCACCGCCTACGTCTCGCTGGTGCGACGCGCGGCGATCCGGCCCGGCGAATGGCTGCTGGTGACGGGCGCCTCGGGCGGCGTGGGGCTGGCGGCGGTGGACCTCGGCCGACACCTCGGCGCGCGGGTGATCGCCGGCTCCGCCTCGCCGGAGAAGCTCAGTCTGGTGCAGGCGGAATACGGGCCGGAGGCGGCAGTCGAACTCGGACCCGGCTTCCGCGAGCGGGTGAAGGCTCTGACCGGCGGCGCGGGGGTGGACGTGGTCTACGACCCCGTAGGGGGCGAGGTGTTCGAGGAGAGCCTGCGCTGCATCGCGCCCGAGGCGCGGGTGCTGGTGGTGGGCTTCGCCTCCGGCCGCCCGGGCGCGGTGCGCGCCGACTTGGCGCTGATCAAGCAGGCCTCGATCCTGGGCGTCCGCGCGGGCGAACGCGGGCGGCTGCATCCGCAGGAGGGCGCCGAGAACCTGGCCGCCGTGGACCGGCTGGCCGCCGAGGGGACGATCCGCCCCCGCGTCCACGCCGCCCTGCCGCTGCACGACTGGCGAACCGCGTTCGGGTTGTTGGCCCGGCGCGAGGTGGTCGGGAAGGCGGTGATCCTGCCCTGAGGCGAAACTTCCGCGCCGCGCGCCGCGTTGGCGTCGCACACTCCCGCGAGGTCGCCGATGCTCGAGAACCTGCCCGACTTCGTGGGCCATGCGCTTCAAGGCGTCCGTCCGGGCCTGGAGAAGACGATCTACGCCCAGGTCGAGGCGCCGGAGACGCTCAGGGTCTCGAGCCCCGCCTTCGAGGACGGGGGCGAGATCCCAACGCGCTTCACCGCGGACGGCGAGAAGCGCTCCTTCCCGATCGCCTGGTCCGGCGTGCCCGAGCATGCTGGCGCAGTGGCGGTGGTGGTCGAGGACGCCGACAGCCCCACGCCCTGGCCGATCGTCCACGTGCTGGCCTACGACGAGCCCGGCCGCGACGGCGAATGGCCCGAAGGGGCGCTGCGCAGCCCCGACCACGAGGGCGACGGCCATGCGCTGGGCCACAATAGCTACGTCCGCGACGAATACCTGCCGCCCGACCCGCCCCCCGGCCACGGACCGCACCGCTACGTCGTGCAGGTCTACGCGCTGAAGCATGCGCTGGGCTTCGACAAGACTCCCGGCAAGCACGACATGCTGGAGGCCCTGAAGACGCGCGCCGTCGCCAAGGGCCGGCTGATCGGAACCTACGCGCGAGTCTGACGCCCTCCCCCGCCGCTCATTTCTTTTTTGCAAAAATCGTGTGGGCGCGGCTTGCCTTCCCGCCGCTGAGCACGACACTCTAAGTCACTGATTTGCGAAGCTTGCGACTGAGCAAGGTGACGATTGAAGCGTTTCACCGGTCATTCGTCTACCTCGGAGAATGACCGCTCGCCGCCACAAAAACGGTCCCGTAGCTTCGTGTCGCCGACCGCGCCCCGGCCGCCTGCCGAACCTCTCGCGAATCCTGATCTGCGCGTCGGAAGACGGTCGAAAACTCTCGTAGCCTGCGCGGCCCTCCCATGTGCGGCATAGCCGTCGCGATCGGCTGGACGAATGCGGCCGAGTGCGTGCGGACCATGCTCGCCGGCGTGGCGCACAGGGGCGAGGTCACCGACCCGCTCGTCTCCCCCCGGGCCGACGTGGCGCTCGGAACCCGCCGGCTGCCCATCGTCGATCCCGCGCACGGCCGCCAGCCGATGCTCTCGGCCGACGGACGGGTGCTGGTGGCGTTCAACGGCGAGATCTACAACCACCGCGCGCTTCGCCGCGAGCTGGAGGCGACCGGCCTGCGCCTCCACACCGACTGCGACAGCGAGGTGCTCGCCACGGCGCTCAGCGTCTGGGGCGCGGGGGCGGTTCAGCGGCTGGTCGGCATGTTCGCCTTCGTCGCGCTCGACCTCTCCACGATGGGCTTCCTCGCCGCGCGCGACGCGCTGGGGGTGAAGCCGCTCTACCTGATCCAGTCGGGCGAGGGGGTCCTGTTCTGCTCCGAGATCGCGCCGCTGCTCTCGGCGACGCCCGCCGGCGACGTGATGCTGCTGCCGCCCGGCCACGTGATGACGGCCAAGGCGCTCCTGTCCTACCCGACCGTCTTTTCGCAGCCCGTGCCGCCCGCCGACCCTTCGCCCGAGCGCCTGGACGCGATCCTGCGCGCCGCCGTGCATGCGCGGGTTCCGGAGGGGCGGCCCGTCGCCGTGATGTTCAGCGGCGGCCTCGACAGCACGCTGGTCGCCCACTACGCGCGGGAGGTCGCCCCCGCCGCGCCGGGCTACATCCTGGGCGGCGCCGACGCGCCGGACCGCCCGGCCGCCCAACGCTATGCCGAACTCACGGGTATGGACCTGCGGCCGGTTGACCTGCCGCAAGGCGATCCCTTGCTCTGGATCACCCGCGTGGTCGACACGGTGGAGACGTTCGAGCCGAACGTGGTGCGCGGCGGGCTCTGCACCTACGCGCTGTCGCAACGCATCCACGCCGACGGCTTCAAGGTGGCGCTATGCGGCGACGGCGCCGACGAGCTGTTCGCCGGCTATCCGGTGATGGAGCTCTGCTACGCGGCCGATCCGCAGATCGGCGAGGGGGTGCGCAACCAGAACCTGGCGCTGATGGGGCGCGACAACCTCCAGCTCCTCGACCGATGCGCCATGCGCTTCCAGATCGAGGCGCGGGAGCCGTTCCTCGATCCCGCCGTGATCGCCTATGCGCTGGGCTGCGACCGCGGCCTCCTGTTCGACGCGCGAGACGGGGGGCTGCACGGCAAGGCGCCGCTGCGGCGCATCTTCGACCTCGCGCCGGACCGCCTCCCGCGAGAGATCCGCGACCGGCCGAAGCGCCCGTTCAACGAGGGCTGCGGCTTCGACCGCGACGCCCGCACGGGCCCCTGGGCGCGGTACGCGGCCGAAGCCTTGAGCGACCACGACCTCAAGGAGGGCGCCGCCGAGTACGCCGACTACGCGGTCACCACCAAGGAGGAGCTGCTCTACCTGCGCCTGCTGGCGGAGCGGATGGACGTCGCGCGCGTGCCCCACCTGAAGGGCCGCAACTTCCTGGAGACGCCCCGCTTCGACGGCGACGCGGCGCTCCGCGAATACAACCTGCTCGACGCCTGAGGGTCGGGCGTCTGAGGGGCGGCGCCGAGGCCGGGCGTGCGTTCGGGCGCGGCGGCCTCTACATCAGCGCGATGACCGACCTGCCGAACGACGGCTTCATCGTCGCGCCCATACCCGGAACCGGCCCCCGGCCCGGATTCTTCCAGCGCCTTTCCAAGGGCCTGTCGAAGTCGTCGACCGCGCTGTCGGAGACCGTAGTCGCGACGCTGACCAAGAAGAAGCTCGAGCAGTCCGACCTCGACGCGTTGGAGGAGACCCTGATCGAGGCCGACCTCGGCCCCGCCGCCGCTGCCCGCATCGCCGAGCGCTTCGGCCAGGGCCGGTTCGGCAAGGAGGCGACCGAAACCGAGGTGCGCGAGGCGCTGGCCGAAGCCGTGGCGCGCGAGATCGTCCACCGCGAGGGCCGCTTCGATCCCATGAACCCGCCGCTCGGCGCGCCCCGCGGAAAGCCGCACGTGGTGCTGTTCGTGGGCGTCAACGGCTCGGGCAAGACCACGACGCTCGGCAAGATCGCCGCCGACCTGAAGCGGCGGGGCGCCAAGGTGATCGTCGGCGCCGGAGACACCTTCCGCGCCGCCGCCATCGAGCAGCTCACCGTCTGGACCGAGCGCGCAGGCGTGCCCATCGTCACCAAGCCCGCCGGCAGCGACGCCGCGGCGCTGGCCTTCGAGGTGGTGGACAAGGCGCGGCGCGAGAGCTTCGACGTGGTTCTGATCGACACCGCCGGCCGGCTTCAGAACAAGGCGGGGCTGATGGACGAGCTGAAGAAGATCGTGCGCGTGCTGAAGAAGATCGACCCCTCGTACCCGCACGAGACGCTGCTGGTGCTCGACGCCACGGTGGGGCGCAACGCGCTGGGCCAGATCGCCGAGTTCGACAAGGCCGCCCGCATCACCGGCGTGGTCATGACCAAGCTGGACGGCACCGCCCGCGGGGGCGTGCTGGTGCCCGTGGCGCAGGCCAGCGCCGCGCCCATCGTGCTGATCGGCGTGGGCGAGGGGATCGACGACCTGCAGCCGTTCGACGCCCGCGCCTTCGCCCGCTCGCTGGTCGGCCTGACGGTCGCGCCCGAGCCGGTCAGGGAGACCGCGCGATGACCGAAGCCCCCGCGCCCGTTCCCGCATCCGGCCGCCCGGCCCCGCCCGCCTGGCTGCGGCCGGCCGTGGACTACCTCGGGCCGCTCGCCTTCATGGTCGGCTTCTTCCTCACCGGCCGGAATCTCGTGCACGCGACGTGGTGGTTGGTGGCGGGATCGGCGGCGGCGCTCCTGCTGAGCTACGCGATGGAGCGCCGGATCGCGCCGCTTCCGCTGATCTGGGGGGGCGCGGCCCTGGTGTTCGGCGTGCTGACGCTCGTGTTCCACGACCCCCGGATCGTGAAGATGAAGACCACCTTCATCGACCTCGCCCTCGGCGTGGCGCTGCTCGGCGGGCTGGCGCTTAAGCGCAACGTCTTGAAGCTTCTGATGGGCGATGCGCTGAAGCTGACCGAGGAGGGCTGGCGCAAGCTGGCCTTCCGCTACGCCGTCTTCTTCCTGGCGATGGCGGCGCTGAACGAGGTGGTATGGCGCACCCAGCCCGACAGCGTGTGGGTGCTGTTCCGCATGCCGGGCCTGCTGATCCTGGCGCTGGCCTTCGCCGCAACGCAGGTCCCGATGATGCTGAAGGAGGCGCACACCTTCGAGACCGCGGCCCGGCTGACGGAGCTTCAGGAGTAACCGGCCTGCCGGGGCGCCTGTGGCGGTAACGTCACATTCCCCAGGGGAAGCGCGCCAGTTGCCGAATGGTGATCGACGTTCAGGAATTCAACGGCATGGTGCGCGCCAACAGACCCCCGCGCCTCCCTCCCCGGGCGGACAGACGGCGGGCTCGTAGGGAAGACACATGCGTTCCATCGCCCATCTCAAGAAAACCGCGTCCGTGCTGTGCCTGCTGACGGCCGCCGGCGCCGCCTCCCACGCCTCGGCGCAGTCCGCCGCCGGCCCCGGACCGGCGCCGGCCCAGCCGCCCGCCGCCGCCGCGCAGGGCGACACGCCCAACACCGTCGACCAGATCGTCGTCACCGCCCAGAAGCGCACCCAGAGCCTGCAGGACGTGCCGATCGTGGTCACCGCCGTGAACCGGCAGCTGCTGCAGGACACCGGCGTCAAGGACATCAAGGACCTGGCGCTGCTTACGCCCGGCCTGATCGTGACCTCGACCTCCAGCGAGGCTTCGACCACCGCGCGCATCCGCGGCATCGGCACCGTCGGCGACAACCCGGGCCTCGAGAGCTCGGTCGGCGTGGTGATCGACGGCGTCTACCGCCCCCGCAACGGCGTAGGCTTCGGCGACCTGGGCGACGTGGACCGGATCGAGGTGCTGAAGGGCCCGCAGGGCACGCTGTTCGGCAAGTCGACCTCGGCCGGCGTCATCAACATCCTGACCGCGCCGCCCAGCTTCAAGTTCGGCGCGAACGCGGAAGCCACCTTCGGCAACTACGGCCAGGCCGGCGGCGCCGCGCAGGTGACCGGGCCGCTCTACCAGGACATCCTGGCCGGCAGCCTGTATTTCGCCGACCGCCAGCGCGACGGCTTCTTCGACGTGACCACCGGGCAAGGCCCGCGCAAGCAGGACTACGACAACAACCGCGACTTCTACACCATCCGCGGCCAGCTGCTGGCCACGCCGAACTCGGATCTCACCGCCCGCTTCATCGTCGACTACTCGCATCGCACCGAACGGTGCTGCCTAGCGGTGGTCACGCGCGAGGGAACGTCGCTGAACGGGGCGAACGCCCCCTCGGCCAACCAACTCGTCAACGCGATCGGGAAGGAGGGCGACGGCAGCGACCCCTACGCGCGCGACGGCTTCGCAAACCGCCCCGACCTGCAGAACATCACCGACGGCGGCGTCTCGCTGCAACTCGACTACAAGCTGCCCAGCCTGAACGCCTCCATCACCTCGATCACCTCCTACCGCGACTGGAAGGTGACGGGCGGCTTCGACGCCGACTTCTCGACCGCAGACATCGTCTACCTGCCGACCGACGACAGCAATTCGACCGAGTTCCGCGACATCAGCCAGGAGATCCGCTTCGCCGGCACCTACGGCAAGCTGGACTATCTGGTCGGCGGCTTCTACTCCAACGAGAACCTGCGCCAGAACACCGACCTGCGTGTGGGTGGTGATTTCCAAACCTATATCGGAGAACTCTTCTCCAGCACCGCCTTGGGTGTGCCGATCCCCGGCTTCCTGAACCTCTTCGGTATAAACTATAATAACGGCGACGGCGGCATCGACCAATATCGCCAGCGCGACGACACCTACGCGATCTTCACCAACGACACCTACCACGTCACCGACAAGCTCGAGCTGAACCTCGGCGTGCGCTACACCGACGACGAGAAGGTGCTGAACACGAACAGCTTCAACGTCGGCGGCGGCGCGGGCTGCGCGGTGGCGAACAACACGGCGGCCTTCGCCTCGAACGCGGCGAACGAGACGCTGTGCCTGCCGTTCCTGAGCCCGGGCTACAACAACTTCACGGACCACCAGGCGAAGGGCGAGCAGGAGTGGTCGGGCACGGCCAAGATGACCTACCGCTTCGACCCGCACATCCTGGTCTACGGCTCCTATGCGCGCGGCTACAAGCCGGGCAGCTTCAATCTCGACCGCGTGCAGTGCGCCGTCGGCTCCGCGGGCTGCGCTCCGGACAGCGCCGCGGTGATCACGCCGATCACCGACACCAGCTTCGCGCCGGAGTTCAACAACTCCTACGAGCTCGGCGAGAAGGCGACGCTCCTGAACCGCACGCTGCTCTTGAACGCGACGCTGTTCTACCAGGAGTTCACCAACTTCCAGCTCAACACCTTCAACGGGCTGGTCTTCGTGGTCGACTCCGTGCCGAAGATCCACAGCAAGGGGATCGACGCCGACTTCGTGTGGCTGCCGATCCACAACCTGTCCTTCCAGGGCGGCCTGACCGTGGCCGACACCCGATACGCGCTGAGCGACGAGCAGCTGGCGACGTTCGTGGAGCGCACCGGCTTCCAGGGTTCGAAGGGCTCGCGGCTGTCGCTGGCGCCGCTCTACTCGGCGTCCTTCTCGGGCACCTACACCTACGACCTGACCGACGACTACCACGTGCGCTTCAACGCCGGCATGAAGTTCTCCTCCAACTACAACACCGGGTCCGACCTCGATCCCGGCAAGGAGCAGAAGGACTTCATGGTCTGGAACGGTCGCGTCGTGTTCGCGCCGCGTAGCGACCGCTGGTCGGTCGAAGTGTTCGCCGAGAACCTGTTCGACAAGGACTACAAGCAGGTCGCCTTCGACTCGGGCTTCCAGAACGCCCCGACCAACGCCAAGGGCGTGCTCGACGCCTTCCTGGGCGCGCCGCGCACCTTCGGCGTGACGCTGCGGGCGAAGTACTGAGGCGCGCCTGGGGCCCGTCGGGTCCGCCCGGCGGCCCCCAGGCGGGAGCGGTACGCCATGGACGACGAGGACCTGGACGCGGTCTGGCGCGAGCTGACCGGACCCAGCGGAACCTTCGAGGTGGTCGAGGTGGAGGTGGCCGGGCGAGCCTTGCGCGCCTTCGCCGCCGCCCCGCCCACAGTGCGCGAGCTGTGGGCCTCCACCGCCGGCTTCGCCGAGCGCGACTACCTCGTCTACGAGGGCGAGCGCACGACCTACGCGCAGGCGCACGAGGTCACCCGCGCGGTGGCCGCATGGCTGACGGCGCAGGGCGTCGTCTCCGGCGACCGGGTGGCGATCGCCATGCGCAACTACCCGGAGTGGATGCTGATCTACTGGGCGTGCCTGTCGATGGGCGTGGCGGCGGTCGGCATGAACGCCTGGTGGACGCCCGAGGAGATGGCGTTCGCGCTGAAGGACTCCGCGCCCAAGGCGCTGTTCTGCGACCGCGAGCGGCTGGAGCGGCTGCTGGCGCTCCCTGACCGGCCGGAGGGCCTGGCGGTGGTCTCGGTGCGCGCCGGGCCGTCGGTCGGCGTCACGCCCTGGAGCGAGGTGGTCTCAGCGCAGGGCGACGCACCGACCGCCGCGATCCACCCGGACGACGACGCCTGCATCTTCTACACCTCGGGCACCACGGGCACGCCCAAGGGCGCGCAGCTCACCCACCGGGGCTGCATCAACAACCTGATGAACATGGCCTTCGCCGCCCAGGCGCTGGCGCTGACCACCGCGCGGTCCGAAGGGGTCGAGCCCCCGGCGCCGGCGCCGCCCGTGGCGCTGGCGACTACGCCGCTCTTCCACGTCACGGCCAACAACTGCCTGGCCTACGCCGCCACCGCCGCGGGCGGGACGGTCGTGCTGATGCACCACTGGGACGCGGGGGAGGCGCTGCGCCTGATTGAGGCCGAGCGCGTCACCAACGTCAGCGGCGTGCCGGTGATGGCGCGCGAACTGCTGAACCACCCCGACTTTCCGCGCCGCGATCTCTCGAGCCTCACCACGCTCAGCGGCGGCGGCGCGCAGGTGCCGCCCGACCTCGTGGGCAAGATCGACGCGGCGCCGGCCGGCGCGAACCCCGCGACAGGCTACGGCATGACCGAGACCTGCGGGATCATCACCGCCGTTTCAGGCCCCTTCTTCGTTCGCCGCCCGGCCAGTGCGGGCCGGGTCATGCCGACCTTCGAGTGGAAGCTGATCGGCGAGGCGGGCGAGACCTTGCCGCCCGGCGCCGTGGGCGAGCTGTGCGTGAAGGGCTCGGGCGTCATCAAGGGCTACCTGAACCGCCCCGAGGCGACCGCCGAGACGATCCAGGAGGGATGGCTGCGCACCGGCGACATCGCCCGCGTGGACGCCGCGGGCTACGTCTTCATCGTCGACCGCAAGAAGGACATGGTGCTGCGCGGCGGCGAGAACGTGTACTGCGCGGAGGTGGAGGCCGCCCTGTTCCGCCACCCCGCCGTGGCCGAGGCCTGCGTGTTCGGCGTGCCCGACGACCGGCTGGGCGAGGAGGTGGGAGCCGCCGTCGTCCTGCGCCCCGGCTTCCACGCCGACGCCGACGCCCTGCGCGCCGAGGTGATCGCCCACATCGCCCGCCACAAGGCCCCCCGCTACGTCTGGCTCCTCCCCGACCCCCTCCCCCGCAACGCCAGCGGCAAGTTCCTGCGCCGCGAGCTGAAGGCGAGCCTGCCGCTGGAGACGGCGGGCTGACGCGGAGGCCCGGCGCGCCCTATGTTGGCGGCATGGACATGACGCCGCCTTCCGAATCGAACCCCCTCCTCGCCGCCGACGACGCGCCCGCCTTCTCGCGCGTCGAGGCGCGGCACGTGATGCCCGCGGTGGAGACCGCGCTCGCTGCGCACAAGGCGGCGGTGCAGCGCGCGAAGACGCAAGCGCCGACACTGGAGGCCCTGATGCTGGACAAGGCGCGCGCCGACTTCGCGCTCGGCCACGTCTGGGCGCCGGTGGGGCACCTCTCCGCCGTGCGCGACACCCCCGAGATGCGCGAAGCGGTCTCGGCCGCCGAGCCGCTCCTGGTCGAGCATGACCTGGCCGAGGCGCAGGACGCCGAGCTGTTCGCCTGGCTGGAGGCGCTGCACGCCGCCGCCGACCTCCCCGCCTTGCCCGTCGCTCTCCGGCGCGCCGCAGAGCACCTGATCCGCGACTTCCGCCTGCGCGGCGTGGGCCTGCCGGAAGACAAGCAGGCGCGGCTGCGCGCGGTGGTGGGCGAGCTCTCCACCCTCTCGACCGACTTCTCCAACGCCGTGCTCGATGCGGTCGACGCCTGGACCGAGGTCGTCACCGACCCTGCCATCGTCGCGGGCATCCCCGCCGGAGACCTGTCGCGCATGGCGGCCGCCGCCAAGGCGAAGGAGCTGGACGGCTGGCTGATCGACCTGCGCGGGCCCACCGTCACCGCCGTGCTGTCACACGCGACCGACCGGGGCCTGCGCGAGCGCGTCTACGCCGCGTTCGCCACCCGCGCGTCCGAGGTCGGGCCGAACGCCGGGCGTTTCGACAACGGACCGCGGATCGAGCGGATCATGGCGCTCCGGCTGGAGGCGGCGAACCTGCTGGGCTTCCCCGACGCGGCCCGCTTCGCCATGGCCACCAAGATGGTGCGTGACCCCGCGGAGGCCGCCGCCTTCCTGCGCGACCTCGCCGCCCGGGCCCGGCCGGTGGCGGAGCGCGAGCTCGCCGAGATGCGCGCCTTCGCCGCCGCCGAGCTGGGTCTGGCCGAGCTGCAGGCGTGGGACCTGTCCTTCGTCGCCGAGGCGCTGCGCAAGGCGCGCTACGACCTCGACGAGGAGACGGTGCGCCCCTTCTTCCCCGCCGACGCGGTGATGACGGGCCTGTTCACCCTGTTCGAGCGGGTCTTCGGCATCACGATGCGTCCGGTCGAGGACGTGGACGTCTGGCACCCGGACGCAAAGGCGTTCGACGTGGTGGACGGAAGCGGCGCCGTGGTCGGCGGCGTCTACCTCGACCTCTACGCCCGACAGGGCAAGCGCGGCGGGGCGTGGATGGACGTGTGCCGCCCGCGGTTCCGCGACGCCGACCGGCTGCACCACCCCGTCGCCTTCGTCACCTGCAACTTCGCGCCCGGCGCGGACGGCGGCCCGGCGCTGCTGCGCCACGACGAGGTGCTGACGCTGCTGCACGAGTTCGGCCACGCCCTTCACCACCTGCTGACCGAGGTGGACCTGCCGTCGGTCGGCGGCATCTCGGGCGTGGAGTGGGACGCGGTGGAGCTGCCCAGCCAGCTGATGGAGAACTTCGCCTGGGACCGGCGGGCGCTGGCGCTCCTGTCCGGCCACCACGAAACGGGCGAGCCGCTGCCGGACGCCTTGTTCGACAAGATGCTGGCGGCGCGCGGCTTCAACGGCGCCACGCGGATCTTGCGCCAAGTCGAGTTCGCGCTGTTCGACCTCGAGCTGCACGCCCACTACGACCCTGCGCAGGGCGCGCGGCCGGACGCGGTGCTGCAGGCGGTGGCCGACGAGGTGGCCGTGTTCCCGCCCTGGCCGCTGCGCCGCACCGCGCACAGCTTCACCCACATCTTCGCGGGCGGCTACGCGGCGGGCTACTACAGCTATCTCTGGGCCGAGGTGATGTCGCTGGACGCCTTCGAACGGTTCGAGGAAGCCGGCGTGGTGAGCGCGGAGGCGGGCGCCGATTTCCGGCTGGCGGTGCTGTCGCAGGGCGCCTCCCGCCCCGCGCTGGAGAGTTTCACCGCCTTCCGCGGTCGCGAGCCCAAGCCCGACGCCCTGCTGCGCCGTTACGGCCTCGCCGCCTGAGGCGCGCGCACCAGGGCGCTCGCCAGAGCGGCCAGGGCGGCGACGACGGCGCAGGCCCACAGAGCGGGCGCGAAGCCTGATCCGGCGTCGTGGATACGCCCCGCCGCCCACGGCCCCACCGCCGCCAGCGTGGACACGAGCGCCATCACGCTGAACAGCTCCAGATTCCGCCGCGGCCCGAACCAGCGGAGCAGCAACACCGCCGTGGCGAGGTAGCTCAGGCCGTAGCCGGCGCCCACGCCCACGACGTAGAGCGCCGTCAGTGGGCCGCCGCGGGTCAGCGCCAGTCCGGCGAGCCCCGCCACCATCAGCAGCAGCGCGCCC
>CAZZZR010000028.1:0-6560 GCA_964658605.1 uncultured Caulobacter sp.
CTCCGCCGCAGAGCTAGCCGCCCGCGCGCGACCAGGGCCGGTCGCCGCGCGCGTCCTGCGCCCAGCGCACGCGGAAGCCGGCGCCCTCGCGGAAGACCTCCGCCGCGCCGCCCGCCGCGAGCCCGTCCTCGTCCAGCACCAGCCGCCCCGCGCAGGCGGGAGAGCTGGACGCCGAGCCCGTCCGCAGCACCACGATCCTCGCGCCGGCGCAGAGCGAGGCCGCGTCCTCAGGCGTGGCGGGCTTCAGCCGCCACCAGCCCGCCACGGCGAGCGGCGCCTGCGGACCCGGCGCGCAAGAGTCGCGGCCGCAGGTCCAGCGCGGGTCGGCGGGCGGCGTCCCGTCCGTGTCGTCGGCGAAGGCCAAGCCGCGCCGGTGCGCCCACAGCTCGAAGCCGAAGCGCTGGCTGCGGGGACGCAACAGCACCGCGCGCGCGCCGTCCGCCACGGCCACGTTGGCGCCGCCCTCGGCGATCCAGGCGACCGGCGTCGGCGGCCTCGACCATAGCCAGACGGCGACGAACAGCGGCAGGCCTAGGAGGCGCAGCGGGGTCCGCAACAGGCACACGACCAGCAGGCCGAGGAAGCTTGTGGGCAAGGCCAGCGCCGGCGCGCTCGGCCAACCGACGACGGCGTGGGGGAGGCGGGCGAACAGGGCGGCGGTGGCGGCGATCCCGTCCAGCCCCCAGCCGGCCACCGCCAAGAAGGGCGCGCCCCAGCCGAAGCTCTCCGCCACCGCTCCCATCGCCAACGCCGGCATGACCACGAAGGAGCTGAGGAGTTCCGCCCCGAGGTTGGCGGGCACGCTCCACAGGGCGACGCGGTTGAAGTGCTGGATGGCGAAGGGGTCGGTCGCCAGCCCCGCCACGAGGCTGACCGCCGCGCCCGCCACGAGCCAGCCGCGCGCCTTCTGCGCCGCCCGGATCACCCGAGGCGCGCCCCGGTCGGAGGTGGCATGCGGCCACGCCTCCGCCAGCGCCAGGAGCGCGGCGGTGGCGGCGAAGCTCATCTGGAAGCCGGGCTGCACGATCGCCTCGGGCTGCACCACCAGCACCACCAGCGCCGCGATGGCCAGGCTGTGCAGGGTGAGCGCGCGCCGGTCGAGCATCACGGCCACGAGCGCGATCCCCGCCGTCAACGCCGAGCGGATCGCCGGCGGCGGCGCGCCGGACAGCACGAGGTAAGCGACCAGCGCCGCCAGCGCCGCCCCCGCCGCCACCTTCTTGCCCGGCACGCGCAGCGCCGCCCAGGGCCACGCGGCGATCCCTAGCCGCACCAGCGCGAAGACGAAGCCGCCGACGATCGCCATGTGCACGCCCGAGATCGACAGGATGTGCGCCAGCCCGGAGTCGCGCATCGCCTGCACGTCGGTCTCCTGCAGCCAGGCCTGGTGTCCGGTGGTGAGCGCCGCAGCGAGGCCGCCCTCGCGCTCGCCCATGCGGTCCACCAGTCGCCGCGCCAGGCTCCAGCGCGCGGCGTTCACCGCCATGGCCAGGCGTAGCGCGCGGGGCGGGGGCGGAAGCGCGATCACCTCCGGCGCGCGGAGCGCCAGGCCCGAGCCGCCGACCTGCGAGAACCAGGCGTCGCGGGCGAAGTCGTAGGCGCCGGGCGCGGCCGGGGAGGGCGGGGGTCCCAGGATCGCGCTCAGCCGCACGGGCGCGCCCGGCCCGACCAGCGCCCCGTCGCGCAGGGCGACGCGGATCCGCACCGGCGTATCGCGCCAGGGCAGGTCGCCGACGCGCGTGGGCGCGATGAGGAGGCGGGGCTTATCGGCCGTGGCGCTGGCGACGTCGATCACCCAGCCCTCGACGGTCACGGGCTTGCGGGACTCGGGCGCGACGGGGGCGGCCATGATCCGGGTCTTCACCACCCCCGCCGCGAAGCCGCAGACGTCGAACGCCACCAGCGCCGCAAGGATCGCCAGCGCCCGGCTGCGGCCCCACAGGCGCGCGGCGACCGCAGCCGCCATCGCCAGCACCGCCATGGCGACGAAGGCCGGCGCCCAGGGCTCGCGCGGCAGGCCGAAGTAGATCGCGGCCCCCGCCCCAAACGCAACGGGGCTCCACAGCGCCCAGCGCTCCGCCTGCGCCTCGACCTCGGCCCGCGCCCAGGCGCCGACGCGCGCGGGGGCGCGGGTGGCGGCGCGCTTGAGGCGCGTGCTAAGGGCTCCGGCCCCTCCCGCCCTCAGGCTCCCGCTGTCCCCGATGACCGTCGTCACCCGCATCGCCCCGTCGCCGACCGGCTCGATGCACATAGGCACGGCTCGCACGGCCCTGTTCAACCAGCTTTACGCCAAGGGCCGTGGCGGCCGATACCTCGTGCGGGTGGAGGACACCGACCGGGAGCGCTCCACCCCTGAGAACGTCGAGGTGATCTTCGACGGCCTGCGCTGGCTGGGGCTGGAAGCCGACGAGGCGCCGACCTTCCAGGCCGAGCGCGCGCCGCGCCACGCCCAGGTCGCCGCCGAGATGCTGGCGGCGGGCGCCGCCTACCGCGACTTCACTACACCGGAGGAGGCCGAGACCGAGCGCGCCGCCGCCCGCGCCGAGGGTCGGGTGGTCCGCTCCGCCTGGCGCGACCGCGATCCGGGCGAAGCCCCCGCGGGCGCCCCCTCCACCGTGCGGCTGAAGGCGCCGCTGGAGGGCGAGACGATCGTCCACGACCTCGTGAAGGGCGACGTCACCTTCCGGAACGCCGAGCTGGACGACCTCGTGCTGCTGCGCTCGGACGGCTCGCCGACCTACAACCTCGCCGTGGTGGTGGACGACCACGACATGGGGATCACCCACGTGATCCGCGGCGACGACCACCTGAACAACGCCGCGCGCCAGACGCTGATCTACAAGGCGCTGGGCTGGGACGTGCCCGCCTTCGCCCATGTGCCCCTGATCCACGGGCCGGATGGCGCCAAGCTCTCCAAGCGGCACGGCGCGCAGGCGGTCGGCGAGTTCCGCGAGATGGGCTACCTGCCGGAGGCCATGCGCAACTATCTGGCGCGGCTCGGCTGGGGGCACGGCGACGACGAAGTGTTCTCCGACGCGCAGGCCGCCGAGTGGTTCGACGTCGCCGACGTGGTCAAGGCGCCCGCGCGGCTCGACTGGGACAAGCTCAACTTCATCAACCAGCGCTACATCCGCATGGCGGACGACGACCGGCTGGCGGCGCTGGTGGCCGAAGCGCACGCCAAGCGCGGCGTTCACGTTTCCGCGAGTGCGAAGCTGGTGACGGTGATCGCGCTGGTGAAGGACGGCGCCCAGACGATCCTGCAGCTCGCCGACATGACGCTGTTCGCGCTGAAGTCGCGTCCGCTGGTGCTGGACGACAAGACGGCCAGGCTCCTCACCGACGAAACCCGCGCACGGCTCGGCCGGCTGCGCGACCGCTTGGCGACGCTGGATTCCGACTGGACCCCAGCCTCGCTGGAGCCCGAGATCCGCAGTTTCGCCGAGGGGGAGGGCGTCGGGCTCGGCAAGATCGGTCCCGCGCTTCGCGGCGTGCTCTCCGGGGGCGCGCCCGCTCCCGACCTCGCCTCCACCCTTTCCGCAATCGGACGGAACGAGGCGCTCGGCCGGCTGGACGACGCGCTTTCGCAACCCGCCTGACGCGCTATAACGCAGCGCACAATCCCGCCGCCTGAACCGCGGCGGCCCTCCCCGAGCCTGAGGTCTACCTATGGAGAACAAGGTCCAGCCCAACGGGCAGGCCACGGTGCAGGCCGAGGGGAAGACGCTGGACCTGCCGATCCTGAAGGGCTCGGTCGGGCCGGATGTGATCGACATCCGCAAGCTCTATGGCGAGACGGGGCTGTTCACCTACGACCCGGGCTTCACCTCCACGGCCTCGTGCGAGAGCCAGATCACCTACATCGACGGCGACGCCGGAATCCTGCTGTACCGCGGCTATCCGATCGACCAGCTGGCCGAACAGTCGACCTTCCTGGAGGTCTGCTACCTGCTCCTGAACGGCGAGCTGCCCACCGCTGCGGAGTACGCCGAGTTCGACCACACCATCACCATGCACACCATGCTGCATGCCCAGTTCGACCGCTTCTTCGCGGGCTTCCGGTCGGACGCGCATCCCATGGCGATCATGACCGGGGCCGTGGGCGCGCTCTCGGCCTTCTACCACGACAGCACCAACATCCACGACCTGAAGCAGCGCGAGATCAGCGCCCACCGCCTGATCGCCAAGATGCCGACCATCGCCGCGCGGGCGTTCAAGTATTCTGTGGGCCAGCCGTTCATCTATCCGCAGAACAGCATGCAGTATGCGGAGAACTTCCTGAACATGTGCTTCGCGGTGCCGGCCGAAGAGTACAAGATCAATCCGATCCTTTGCCGGGCGATGGACCGCATCTTCATCCTGCACGCGGACCACGAGCAGAACGCCTCGACCTCCACCGTGCGACTGGCGGGCTCGTCGGGCGCCAACCCCTTCGCCTGCATCGCGGCGGGCATCGCCTGCCTCTGGGGACCGAGCCACGGCGGCGCCAACGAGGAGGCGTTGAACATGCTCCGCGAGATCGGCTCGGTGGACAACATCCCCGAGTTCGTGAAGGGCGTGAAGGCCCGCGAGCGCCGGCTGATGGGCTTCGGCCACCGCGTCTACAAGAACTACGATCCGCGCGCCAAGGTGATGCAGAAGACCGCGCACGAGGTGCTGGACGAGCTCGGCAAGCACAACGATCCCTTGCTCAAGGTCGCGCTGGAGCTGGAGCGGATCGCGCTGTCGGACGAGTTTTTCATCGAGCGCAAGCTGTACCCGAACGTGGACTTCTACTCGGGCATCACCCTGAACGCGATGGGCTTCCCCAGCGAGATGTTCACCGTGCTGTTCGCCCTGGCCCGCACCGTGGGCTGGATCGGGCAGTGGAAGGAGATGATCGAGGACCCGGTGCAGAAGATCGGCCGCCCCCGCCAGGTCTACACCGGCCCGACGCAGCGCGACTTCGTGCCGGTCGACCGGCGGGGCTGAGGCCGCCCTCAGCCGACAAGCGCGTAGGCCGCCTTCAGGTCGCGCACGAACAGGTCGAACTCGCGCGCCTTGGACTCCTCGTCCGGCAGGCGCAGCAGGAAGCTGGGATGGACCGTCAGGAAGCCGGTCGCCCCGTCCTCCAAGGGTCCCACTACGCCGCGCGCACGGGTGACGGGCAGCGCCTTCCTGAACACGGCCAGGGAGGCGGTCGCGCCCAGGGCCACCACCACCTTGGGCTTGACGATCTTGCGCTCCTGCCCGAGCCACCAGTTGCAGGCCGTGATCTCGGTCGTGTTGGGCTTGGCGTGGATGCGGCGCTTGCCGCGCAGCTCGTGCTTAAAGTGCTTGACGCTGTTGGTGACGAAGGTCTCCGCCCGCGGCACGCCCGCCGCCTCCAGCGCCCGGTTGAACAGCTGGCCCGCCGGGCCGACGAACGGCTTGCCCGCCAGATCCTCCATGTCGCCGGGCTGCTCGCCGACGAACATGAGCGGCGCCGATTTCGGCCCTTCGCCCGGCACCCCCTGCGTCGCGTTGCGCCACAGGTCGCAGCGGCGGCAGACCTGGATGCCGGCGTTCACGTCGCCCAGGGTGTCCGCGGAAAAGCCGCCGTCGACCGGCTCGTTGCGCTGCACGCGGGTGGCGGCGCGCATGGCGCGCTCGCTGGGCGCCGAGGGGGAGGCTTCGACCATGGCGTTCGTCCTTCCCTGCGCCGAGGCGATCAGGTCCGGAATGGCCGAAGCCTCTGGAAGGTTCTTCCAGTAGGCGGGCGCCATGTGCTGGCGCATCACCTTGGGGTTCAAACGCGCCGGATTGAAGATGCTGGTGAAGTAGGTCTTCCAATCGTCCTCCTTCGCATCCTCCGCGGGGACCTGGGACTTGTCGCCGCCCGGACCGTAGAGCAGCTGCGCCCGGTCCCAGGCGACGGTGACGTAGGGGCTGCCGATGGAGAACTTCACGTTCGCCAGCCTCCGCACGAAGAAGTCGACGCCCAGCGCGATGACGTAGTGCGGGGGCTCGTACCAGGCGGCGTATTCCTCGAGGTCGGTCTCGTCGGCCCGGTCGTCCACCCGCCGGAAGCGGACGAAGGCGTGCATCTTGTGCTCGGCCTGCCGCACCGCCTTCTGCCGCAAGAGCGCGTCGGCCATGTCGGGATCGGTGAGGAGGCCCATGAGCTGCGGCTCGTCCTTCAGCCGCCAGAGGAGGCGGTAGAGGAGGTCGAAGCGGTCCTCGCCCGAATGGCAGATCACCACCTTGGCCAGCTCCACGAAGGCGCGCGGGGCGGTGAACGACGCGCCGGGCGCGGCGGGGGGAGGGGGGGCGCCGTCGAACAGACCCGCCTCGCCCGCGACCACGCTCCAGCGCACGTCGGCGGGCGGAATGTCGGCCAGCCGCAGCGCCCGGGCGGCGGAGCGCCAGCCGTCGAAATCGACGGGGTGGGAGAGGGTTACGGCGTGCATGTCAACGCGAACGGCTGAAGCGCAAAAACGCTCTCGCGAACCAGGCGAAGCCCCCCTCTGGGCGCCGCATCGGCGCGCGAGCGGCGAGAGGAAGCCCTGAACCTCTTGGCGGATGATTGCGCTCGTGGGGGG
>CAZZZR010000028.1:6604-17128 GCA_964658605.1 uncultured Caulobacter sp.
CACCCTGGCCTTCAAGAGGTTAAGGGCGGAAACGTCCGCGACATCATGAGCTTAGGCTCTTTCCGATCACTCGGGACTTCAGGAGCTTGGGCTCGCATTGTGCCTAGAACAGCTCCAGCTGCTTCGGCTGGGCGTGCTTCGACAGCTCCCGCATCCGCTCCGGCAGGTCGGCGGTGTCCGCCAGGACCGTCGGGCGCCAGTCGGCGGCGATCACGAACGGCTTCATGCGCCGCATCGCGCCGCCCACGCGGCTGAGGTCGCCCATGTCCAGCCGCTTCAGCCGGCGCACGGCCACGATCTTGTTCACGCTCTTCACGCCCAACCCCGGAACGCGCAGCAGCATCTCGCGGTCGGCGGTGTTCACGTCGAGCGGGAAGCGGTCGCGGTTCTGCAGCGCCCAGGCGAGCTTGGGGTCGATAGCGGGGTCGAGCATGCCGTCGGGGGCGGCGGAGACGATCTCCTCCCTGCTGAAGCCGTAGTAGCGCATCAGCCAGTCGGCCTCGTACAGCCGATGCTCGCGCATCAGGTGGGGCCGCTGCGAGGGAAGCACGCTGGAGCTGTCCGGGATGGGGCTGAAGGCCGAATAGTAGACGCGGCGCAGGTGGTAGCCGCCGTAGAGTTGCTCGGATCGCAGCAGGACGTCGGCGTCGGTCGCCGCATCCGCGCCCACGATCATCTGCGTGGACTGGCCGGCGGGCGCATAGCGGGGGGCGCGTGTCTTCTTCAGCGTCCGGTCCTTGCCGGCGTCGATGCCGAGCCGGACCTGCCCCATGCTCTGGCGGATGTTCAGCGGGCTCTTCTCCGGCGCGAGCCGCCGCAGGCTCGCCTCCTGCGGCAGCTCGATGTTCACCGACAGGCGGTCGGCGTAGAGGCCAGCCTCCGCCGCGAGTTCCGGAGCGGCGCCGGCGATCAGCTTCAGGTGGATGTAGCCGCGGAAGTCGTGGACTTCGCGCAACGTCTTGGCGACGAGGGTCAGCTGCTCCTGCGTGTAGTCGGCGTCCCGGATCACGCCGGAACTCAGGAACAGCCCTTCGATATAGTTGCGCTTGTAGAAGTCGAGCGTCAGTCGGACGATCTCGTCCACGCTGAACCGCGCTCGCGCCACGTTCGAGCTGACGCGGTTGATGCAGTAGGCGCAGTCGTAGACGCAGAAGTTAGTCATCAGGATCTTGAGCAGGCTGACGCACCGCCCGTCCGGCGTATAGGCGTGGCAGACGCCCGATCCGCCCGTGGTCGCGCCCACGCCCTTGCCGTTCAGCGAGTGGCGGCCCGCCCCGCCGGAAGAGGCGCAGGAGGCATCGTACTTCGCCGCGTCCGACAGGATCTCCAGCTTGCGGCGGAGAGTGAGCTGCACCATCGCGGCAGTCTAGCGTTCGTGCTTCGTTCCGTCCAGCGATGCGGTTGACGAGCGCGTCCGGCCACCGCCAAGGAGGGCGGATGAACGCCGTTCCCACCCTCCGCTTCGCCACCCTCGACGATGTGGCCGCCATCGTGGCGCGCGTGCACTCGGCCTACCGCGGCGATGAGAGCCGCAAGGGCTGGACTACGGAGGCCGACCTGCTCGACGGCCAGCGCACCGACGCCGCGGCCGTCGCCGAGCTGATCGCCTCGCTACACAGCACGGTCATCGTGGCGGAGACGGCGTCGTTCCTTGTCGGCTGCGTCCACGTCGAAGTCGCCGGCGGCATCGGCCACTTAGGGATGCTGGCCGTCGATCCGACGCGACAGGCGGGCGGCCTCGGCCGGCGGCTGGTCGCGGAGGCGGAGCGCGTCGCCCTCGAGCGGTTCGGCGCGCACGCCATGGTGCTGGACGTCATCGCCGGTCGGGAAGAGCTGATCGCCTGGTATGCGCGGCAGGGCTACGCCTTCACCGGCGAGACAGGCGCCTTCCCGTATGGCGACGAGCGCTTCGGCCTCCCGCGTACGCCGGACCTGCACTTCCGGGCGATGCGCAAGGCGCTGGCGCCTCAGAACACCGCGTAGCCGCCGTCGATCACGAAGCTGTCGCCGGAGTGGTAGCGGCTGGCGTCGGAGGCGAGGTAGACGGCCACGCCGCCGAAGTCCTCCGGCTCGCCCCAGCGGCGGGCGGGCACTCTGGAGATCACCTTGTCGGTGAAGTTGGCCGAGCCTTGCGCGCCGGTGGTCATGTCGGTGGCGATCCAGCCGGGCAGGATGGCGTTGGCGCGCACGCCGTAGCGGCCGTGCTCGACGGAGACCGACTTCATCATCGAGATCACCGCGCCCTTGGTGGCGGCATACGCCTCGTTGCGGGCCGCCCCCTCGATGGCCGCCAGCGACGCCACGCCCACGATCGAGCCGCCGGGGTCGCCCGCCTTGGCGCGGTCGACCATGTGCCGGCAGGCCTCGCGGAACGTCCAGAACACGCCGTCCAGGTTGACCCCCAGGATGTAGCGGTAGGTCTCGGTGGTGGTCTCCACGAAGGAAGGCGATGACC
The DNA here is from genome assembly GCA_964658605.1 of uncultured Caulobacter sp. Classification (GTDB taxonomy): domain Bacteria; phylum Pseudomonadota; class Alphaproteobacteria; order Caulobacterales; family Caulobacteraceae; genus JASLDZ01. The sequence goes on from CAZZZR010000028.1 coordinate 9,060, forward strand.
GGCCCACGCCGGCGTTGGCGAACACCGCGTCGATGCGGCCGAGGTCGGCGGCGGCCTGCGCCATGGCGTCCACCACCTGCGCCTCCTGCGAGACGTCGACGGTCTGCGCCAGCACGCGGCGGCCGTGAGCCTCGAGCTCCGCCCTGGCGGCGGCGTTGCGCGCCGCGTTCGAGCCCCAGATCGCCACATCCGCGCCGGCCTGCGCCAGCGCCTGCGCCATGCCGAGGCCGATGCCCCGGTTCCCGCCGGTGACGAGCGCGACCTTCCCGGTCAGGTCGAAGGGGGCGTAAGGCATGGGGAAGACGGCTCCGAACGGGGCGCGGACCGTCTCCGCGGCGCCGGGAGCTGTCAAGCGCGACGCGCGCGTCAGGCTATGCGGCGCAGCCTGGAGGCGAAGGCGTGAGGCGGAAGACCGGCGGCCCGGCGCTGCAGGCGGTCGTGACGCGCCGCAACCTCGGCCAGAGCCTGGGCCATCGGTCGGTTGACCGAGCGCTCCCCCCAACCGGGCGCAACGGAAATCAGGCCGCAGGGACAGTGTCGTCCGTCGGTCCAGCCGGGATAATCCATCACGGGATAGAGGCACAGCCCCTGGATGTCGGCGCCGCCGGCGATCGCGATCTCGACCTCGCCGGCGACATAGCGCATCCAATCGGCTCCCTCCGCTCCCTCCGCCCCCGTCTCGCTGACGATCATGGGACGGCCGTAGCGGGTGGAGACCTCGAGAAGGAGGTCGTGGAGCGCGCGATGATGCGCGTGGTCACGGCCCATGGGCGTCGGCGGTTCGCCGCGCACCCACTGGTTGTTGGCGTAGTAGTTGACCCCCACGATGTCCAACAGCTCGGGTCGGCCGCCGAGCTCGGGCTCCTTGCGGCCGCTGATCAGATCCCAGGCGTCGAACTGCAGGAGCCGCTCCCGCTCGCTGTCCTCGCTGGGGCCGTCGGCGTCCACCGTGTGCATGACAGGATCGACCAGCAGGAAGCGGGCGCGTCGGTCGTAGGCGCGCAACGTCTCGATCGCGGCGATGGAGGCGCGGGCGAACTGCTGCTTCAGCGCATGACCCCGTCCGCGGCCGTGCGGCGCGAAGTGGGCATGCTCGCCGCCTGCATAGGCCCAGTACGAGATCTCGTTGATCGGGCACCAGACGGGCGCGGCTCCCGTCTCGGAGGCGAACACCCGCGCCGCCGCCTCCGCGTAGGCGGTAAAACGGTCGGCGAAGTCGGCGGCGAAGGGATCCACGTGGCCGGGCAGGCCGAAGTGGCAGAGGTCCCAGGCGACCTGCACCTGCGCCTGCTCGGCCGCACCCAGCAGTTGCAGGAAGCTGGACCAGTCGTAGCGGCCCGGCTCCCGCTCGATCCGCTTCCAGTTCAGCGCGTCGCGGACGGTCTTCAGCCCGTGGGCGCCGACGAGGCCGTAGTCCTGCGCCGCCCGCTCCGCATGACCGGACTCGGTGTGAACATCCACCTCGCGCCCCGTTTCAGAGGCGTGGGTCCAGGTGAAGCTCATGCAACTCGCCTCGAAGCCGGCCATCAGCCAGCTCCGGAACGGCGCCTCGTCGTTCGTGGCGGGCGCGCCGGCCGGGCGGGCGGTCAGGATCAAGCGCTGGCCGCCGCGAGGCCGACATCGCGCCGCGTCGGCTGCTGGCCCTCACGCCCGGCGATGCGGCGGTAAGCGGCGAGCGCCTGCCCGACCACCTGGTCCATGTTGTAGTAGCGGTAGGTGGCCAGCCGCCCGACGAAGGTCACGTCCGGCCGCGCGAGCGCCAGCACTTCGTACTTCTTGTACAGCTCCTGGTTCTCGGGCCGGGGGATGGGATAGTAGGGATCTCCAACGGCGCTCGGATATTCGAAGGTGATCGACGTCTTCGGGTGCTTCTGCCCGGTCAGGTGCTTGTACTCGCTGATCCGCGTGTAAGGCACGTCAAGGTGCGGGTAGTTGACGGTGCCGACCGCCTGGTACTGCTCGCGGTCGTGCGTCTCATGCACGAAGCGCAGCGACCGATACGGCAGGGCTCCGTAGCGATGGTCGAAGAACTCGTCCACCGGGCCTGAGAACACCAGGTTGTCGTAGAGCACCTCATCGCGCACGTCGGCGAACTCGGTCCCTGTGGAGACGGTGATGTTCTCGTGGTCGAGCATGGTCTCGAACATATGCGTGTAGCCCAGCTTCGGCATGTTCTGGAAGCTGTCGGTAAAATAGCGGTCGTCGACGTTCGTGCGGGTCGGCACGCGACTGGTGACGGACTTGTCGAGCTCGGACGGGTCAATGCCCCACTGCTTGAGGGTGTAGCCCTTGAAGAACTTTTCGTAGAGCTCGCGGCCGACCGCTGCGACGACCACGTCCTCGGAGGTGCGGATCCGGTCAACGGGCTCCGCGCGGCTCGTGAGGAAATCGGCCGCCTGTTCGTCGCTTTGAAGGTCCAGCCCGTACAGCGCGTTGATCGTCGTGCGGTTGATCGGGATGGGAACGAGCCGGCCGTCGACGCTGGCCAGCACGCGGTGCTCGTAGGGGCGCCAAGCGGTGAACCGCGACAGGTGGCGGACGATATCGTCGGAGTTGGTGTGGAAGATGTGCGGTCCGTACCGGTGGATCAGCACGCCCGCCGCGTCGTGCACGTCATAGGCGTTGCCGGCCACGTGCGGGCGCCGGTCGATCAGCAGCACCTTCTTGTTCAGCCCCGCCGCGAGCCGCTCGGCCACGACGGAGCCCGCGAACCCGGCGCCCACGATGAGGTAATCGTAGTGCGCCCGGCGGCTGGAAGGCAGCGCGGCGGGGGCGGGAGCGTCGATCCACGCCTCGGCCGGCGGCGCGGCGTTGCGGCGCTTCAGGATCGCGGCGTCCACCAGGGCGGCCATGCGGGCGTAGGTCGTGTCCCACGACAGGTCCGCGAGCGCCGCGTCGACCGGCGCGAGCCAGGAGCGGCCCGCCGCGTCGACCCCGGTCCGCGCCATGTCGAGCACCTCCCGGGCGGCGGTGACGAACTCCCCGTGGGTGTCGCAGACCTTCACCGCCTCCAGCCCGCCGTAGTGGCGCCGTACGTCGACGATCGCGGTCGAGACCACGGGCCTTCCGCCGGAGAGATACTCCGGCGTCTTGGTCGGGCTGATGAACCGGGTGGCCTCGTTGATGGCGAAGGGCATCATCGCCGCGTCCCAGCCCGCGAGGTAGGCCGGAAGCTCGGCGTAGGACTTGCCGCCGAGGTAGGCGATGTTGGGCCGCTGCGGCAGGTCGGCGGGATCGATCTTCACCACCGGCCCGACCATGACGAGCGTGACCTCGGGCAGGGCGTCCGCCAGCGCGGCGAGAAGCTCGAGGTCGAGGCGCTCGTCGATCACGCCGTAGAAGCCCAGCCTGGGTCGGGGCAGCGTCTTCTGGTCGGCAGGCTCGTCGCGCGCGACACGGTCTCGCGCCGCCGCGAAATGGTCGCGATCGACGCTGGAGGGGAAGGGGTGGATGTTCGCGTGCCAGGCGCGCTTGGCTTCGTACAGGCTGAAGCCGCCGGTGAAGATTACGTCGGCGGCCGCCACCAGCTCGCGTTCGGCCGCCTTCAGCCGGGGTGAGGCGCCCTTGAAGTTGGAGAGCTCGTCCATGCAGTCGTAGACGACGCAGGCCGCCTCCTTGGCCAGCGCCGCGGAGAAGCCGAACATCAGCGGCGTATAGTACCAGAGGACCGGCCGTTCGATCGCCTCGTCCACGACGAACCGCGCCAGCAACTGCGCCAGCTCGGCCTCGTCGATCTCGGCCGTGCGAGCGCTGGGCATCCGCGGCGTGATCACCGTGACGCCGGTCTTGGCGTCCATCCGCAGCTCGAGCGCCGGCGTCGTCTCCGGCACGTCCCAGATCGGCTCTTCGAACACGAGGACGCGGCGCGCCTGGGCGAACCGGCTCATCAGGTGCTGAGGCCGCTGGAACACGAAGTCCCACCGCAGGTGGGAGAAACAGATCAGCGTGTCGCCGCCCTGCCGCCCGAACGCGACCGGGGCGATGATGGAAGAGGCGGGGCGCGCTAGGTTTTCGGACAACGGTGGGGTTCCTGGTGCGGATGGAGCGCGGGGTCCGCGACGACGCATTACCGGTCCGTCGCACGCTGGTAATCCACGGCGTGTCCCAGAGGTTCCGCGCCGCGGCATTGAGGACTAAACGCTTAACAAAGGCGAATCTTCAACGGCTCCAACAGGTTGAACGCGCGTCGCCAACCTGTTCCGGTAGGCCGGGAAGTCGTGGCGCTGCGGCGCAGCATCGCCGCGATCCAGCTTCGCCGTTCTTTCGAAATGCGCTACGTCTGGGCCGCACTCGGGCTGGAGCTGATGAGCGACGCGGCGGACTTCACCTTCGACGCGGGCGCGGGCGGCGGCTTGGCGCTTTCCGGCGACTGGACGGTGACGCGCCTCGGCGCGGCGGGCGACCGGCTGCTGTCTGCGCTGCGCGGCGCCGCGCCGCGCGCGGTGGACCTGTCGCGCCTGGGGCGGATCGACACCACCGGCGCCTACGCCCTGGCGCGGGCGGGCGTGCACGCGGGCGTGCTGGGTCAGGGACGGCCGGACGCGGCGCAGCTGGTCGGCCTGGTGGAGGCGGCGAGCAAGCGCGGGCGCGCCGTCGTCAAGCATCCGCCGGTGCTCTACCAGCTCATGGTCCGGGCCGGTCAGGGCGTGAGCAAGGCGGGCGCGGACGTCGTGGGGGTGTTCGCCTTCAACGGACGGCTGCTGGTCGCCATGGCGCGCCTCCTCGCGCATCCGGCCCGCATACGCGCCGCGCCGACGGTCGCGCTGATGGAGCGGGCGGGCCTGGACGCGGCGCCGATCGTCGCCACCACCAACTTCTTCGTCGGGGCCACCATCGCCTTCCTGGGCGCGACGCTGCTGGCGCAGTTCGGCGCCTCGGTCTTCACCGTCGAGCTGGTGGGGATCGGCGTTCTGCGGGAGTTCGGCGTGCTGATCACCGCCATCATCCTGGCCGGCCGCTCCGCCTCGTCCTTCGCCGCCGAGATCGGGGCGATGAAGATGAACCAGGAGATCGACGCCATGTCGACGATCGGCGTCGATCCCTTCGAGGCGCTGGTGCTGCCCCGCTTCACCGCGATGCTGCTGATGACGCCGCTCCTCACCTTCCTGGCGATGATGTCGGGCTTGGCGGGGGGCGTGATCGTGGTCTGGGTCGTGCTGAAGCTCTCGCCCGCCTTCTTCTTCCAGCGGATGCTCGAGAACGTCACTGTGGCGCAGTTCTGGATCGGCATCGTCAAGGCGCCGGTCATGGCCGTGGTGATCGCCGCGATCGGCTGCCGCGAGGGGCTTTCGGTCGGCGGCGACGTCGAGCAGCTCGGGCGGCGGGTGACGAACGCCGTGGTGCAGGGCCTGTTCTCCGTCATCCTGATCGACGCCGCCTTCGCCCTCCTGTTCATGGAGCTGGGCCAGTGAGCGCCGCCGCCGCCGCGCCCGCCTTCGCCGGCGTCCGCGCCCCCTCCCAGACCGACGACGACGCGGTGATCCGCGTGCGCGGCCTCGTCTCGCGGTTCGACGAGAACGTGGTGCACGACGGGCTGGACCTCACGGTGCGTCGCGGGGAGGTGCTGGGGCTGGTCGGCGGCTCGGGCGCGGGCAAGTCGGTGCTCCTGAACACCCTGATCGGCCTGCGTGCGCCCGACGGCGGGTCGGTGGAGGTGCTGGGCATCGACGTGCCCGACGCGCAGGACGCCGAGCGTGCCGAGCTGGAGCGGCGCTGGGGCGTCCTGTTCCAGAGCGGGGCGCTGTTCTCTTCGCTGACCGTGCGCGAGAACGTGGGCGCGCCCCTGATCGAGCACGCGGGGGTTCCGCGCCACATGATCGACGAGCTGTCGGACATGAAGATCGCGCTGACCGGCCTCCCGGCGACCGCCGGCGACCTGCGGCCGGCCGAGCTCTCCGGCGGGATGCGCAAGCGCGCCGGCCTGGCGCGAGCGCTCGCGCTCGATCCCGAGCTCCTGTTCCTCGACGAGCCGACCGCGGGCCTCGATCCCATCGCGGCCGAACAGTTCGACACGCTGATCAAGGAGCTGCACGAGAGCCTGGGCCTGACCGTCTTCATGATCACCCACGACCTCGACAGCCTCTACGCCATCTGCGACCGGGTGGCGGTGGTGGCCGACAAGAAGGTGGTCGCCACCGCGCCGATCGCGGAGCTGGAGACGTCGGACCACCCGTGGATCCGCGAGTATTTCCTGGGTCCCCGCGGGCGGGCGGCGAACGCGACGGCGAAGAGGGACGAGACGATGGCGCGCGAAGCCCAGGCCGCGACGGGGAGCCGCTGATGGAACGCAACGCGCACTACGCGCTGGTCGGTGTGGCCTCCACCCTGCTGTTCGTGGCGCTGGTGGTGTTCGTGGTGTGGCTGGCCAAGTTCCAGTTCACCAAGGCCTACGACATCTACGACGTGGACTTCAAAGGGCCGGTGCGGGGGCTCTCCTCGGGGGGCGAGGTGTTCTTCAACGGCATCAAGGTTGGGGAGGTGACCAAGCTCAACCTCGACCGCACCAACCCCAACCGCGTCGTCGCCCGCGTGCGCCTGTCCTCCGACGCGCCCGTGCGCATCGACTCGACCGCGAGCCTCGAGCCGCTGGGCGTCACCGGCGTGAACTACATCCAGATCACCGCGGGCACGATCTCAAAGCCCCTGCTGAAGGACGTGACGCCGGCCAACACCATCCCCGTGATCCGCACCTCGCAAGGTCAGCTGGAGAGTCTGCTGGAGGGGGGCGGCACGGTGCTCGCCCGCGCGGTCGAGGTGATGGACCGGGTCAACCGGCTGATGAGCGACGACAACATCAAGCAGATTTCCGGCACGCTGGCCGACGTCCACGCCGTCACCACCAGCCTGAAGGATCAGCGCCAGATGATCGCGGACCTCGACCAGACGGTGAAGAGCCTGAATGCGACCTCGGAGAAGATCGGCAAGCTGACTACCGATGCGAACGGCCTCGTCGACGGCGACGTCAAGCGCACCATCGTCAACCTCAACGAGGCGGTGGCCGAGATCAAGGCGACCACCACCGACGTGCGCGGCGCCGTGAACCAGATCGCAGCGCCCGCCGGCGACTTCGCCTCCACAGGGCTGCCGCAACTCAGCCGCACCGTCGTGACGCTGCAACGCGCCGCGGAGAACCTCGACCGCCTGGTCAGCGAGGTGGAGCAGAATCCCCGCGCGCTCGTCGGCAAGGGGGCCGCCAAGGAGCTGGAGGTGAAGCCGTGACCGCCCGCCGTTACGCCCCGCCGCTGGTCGCGGTCGTCGCCTGCGCCCTGGCGCTCGCCGGCTGCATCTCCGTTCTGCCGAAGGAGAAGCCGGTGCAGATGTACCGCTTCGGCGTGGACGCCGCGCCCTCGCCGGCGCCCGCGCCCGCCCCCGCCTCCGGAGCGAGGGTCGGGCTGGTGCTGGCGCGAGCGGAACTGCCCCGCGCGTCTGCTGGCGACCGGCTGCTGGCGATCACCGGCGACCAGGCCGCCTACCTCGCCGGCGCCCGCTGGGTGTCCCCCGCGGCGGTCCTGTTCGAGGACTCCGTCCAGCGCGCCTTCGCCCGGTCGGGCGCGGTGCGGCTGATGAGCCGGGGCGAGACGGGCGCGGCGCAGGGCGCGCTGCGGCTGGAGGCGACCGACTTCGAGACGCGCTACGCCTCTCCTGGTGCGCCGCCCGTGGTGCGGGTGACCGTGCAAGCCATGCTCCTGCGCCGCAACGGCAGCTTCGTCGCCGACGACACCGTCTCCGCCGAAGCCCCGGCCGCCGAGAACGGCGTCCACGCCATCGTCGCCGCCTACGACGCGGCGGTGGCGGAGGCGAACGCCGGGCTCGTGGCCTGGACCGACGCTAACGCCGCGCAGGTGACGACGCCCGATCCCGCGCTGGCGCACGCCGTATCCACGCGCACGAGCACGACCACGACGTCGCGCTGACGCGGCGTTGCGGCGCGGGGCGTGAACGGGGCTTCCCCTCACCGGCCTCCTCCGCTAAACCCCGCGCCTCCCGCCGGGCCGCACCCCGGCGGCGTGCCGTTGTAGCTCAGTGGTAGAGCGCATCCTTGGTAAGGCTGAGGTCGGGAGTTCAATCCT